>CAZNBK010000024.1:0-9885 GCA_964571105.1 uncultured Desulfovibrionaceae bacterium | reverse complement strand
GGGCCGCGGCCGAATAGTCGCGCGACAGGGGATCGGCCCCGGCGGCTTCGAGGGCCTCGGCCCGCTCCACGTCGGTTTCATTCACCCCGGCCAGGGCGCTCAAGCCTTTATCGGCATCGCCGGCCAAAGCGCCGAGCAGGGCGGCCAGGGCGTTGCCCTGCACGTTGGTGCCGGGAATCTGGCAGGAAAAACCGTTTTTGAATACACCCGCATCAAGGGCGAGCTCAACGGATTTAACTTCACCGCCCACTGCCCGGCGGGCGGTGGCGGCGGCCAGGGCAATGGCGGCAGGCTCGGTTACGCCCAGGGCCGGGCGCATGTCGTCTTTAATGGTCTGGAGTAATTCCCGCATGATTACTTCGTTCATGATTGTCTCCTGGCCCGCGCAGAGGGCGGGCGGTTGCGTGTTAAAATTTTAGGTTCCGAATCGTGGGCCAATGTTATCCGGGTGAGGCGGATTATGGTTTTATGTGCCGGACTTGCTGTGCTCCGCGCTGTTGCGGCGGGTGCGGTCTTTTTTACGTAAATATTCCAGGGCCGAGCGCATGTGTTCGCGCATGGCCAGGGCTGCGCCTTCCTCATCTCGTGCCGCGATGCGTTTCAGGATGGTTTTATGGTTGTCGAGTTCCGTTCTCCGCCGTTCGGGATCGGCCAGAATTTCCCGACGCGAAAATGTGGACAGGTCAAACATGCTTTCATACACCCGCTTGAGCACACGGTTGTGGGTTGCCGCCACAATGAGGCTGTGAAAATTGACATTGGGTTCGACCATTTTGCCATCCCCGTGCATGGCTTCTTCCATGGCCCGCACCGCGTCCTCCAATATCTCCAGATCGGCTGCGGTGTGGCGGCGGGCGGCCAGCATGGCAGATTGGCATTCCAGCGCCTCGCGGGTTTCAAACAACTCTTCCACGGTTTGCAACGGGTTGCGCAACTGGAAATCGAAAAAGTCCAGAACCTGGCTAAGATCGAGATGCCCGAGGGTCATTTCCCGCCCTCGGTTGCGGCGAATGATGCCCAGAAATTCAAGAATTTTGAGTGATTCGCGGATGGGAATGCGGCTGACCCCGAGCATGGCGGCCAGTTCGCGTTCCGAGGGCAGCCGGTCGCCTTCCTGAAACAGGCCGTCCTGGATCATCTGGCGGAATTGCTTAACAATGAGCAGGTGCAGAGTATTGGGCGACGGCTCGAGCAAATTGCCCACATCATATGTTTTTTCTTGCATTTTTTACCTGCTTCAGCGTTGGGTTTAGGAATACCGGTATTCCGGTATACCGGCATACCAAAATTAATCAAACCGGGAAATTCTGTCAATCTCAACTTTCAAAGATTAGAAAACCAATGCTGCTGTGAGGAATCTGTCCGGGAGCCAGGCAAACCTGCGCCCCGTCCGGCCAGGCCAGCAGCAGGGCAGGGATCCAGCATATTTTAACAGCCCCTGGCGGCAGCCGGTGATTTATCGGAACAAAACAAGAACGGCGGGTTATGGAAACCCGCCGTTCTATTTAGTTTACAGTCTTGGGAACGTGGCGGCAATGCCGCCGCGCGCCTGTTTAGGAGGCAATGCCTTGTTGCAGCATAATCAGAGTATTGTCATCCTCATGCCTGGACAGGTTCACATAGGTAACATCGCCTATGGTCAAGTCTTCGCCGAGGTGTGCCGCTGAAGCGTTGCCGCTTCTTGCAGCCAGGGCGTCAGGTGCGGATTCTCTGAGGAACAGGTTTTCCTGGGCCGCAGCAGTATCAGAAACAACAGAGTTCAGGCCCGGGATTTCAACCCGGTCAGCACCGGACATCTTCGCAAAGCTGATCAGGTTGTCCTTTACATAGAGATCGAACACTTCGCCAAATGAGGCGGGAGAGTTCAGCTCAGGGCTGCCCATGGCTCCCAGGCTATCCAGGCTCTGCTCGGCACTATGCGTTGCGGCAGACTGCTGGGAGCCGTCGTGCTCGTCCTGGTTCTGGGCATGATCGCTCAGGCTCTGGGAATGGTCGTCCTGGCTCTGGGCTTGCTCGGCCAAACTCTGGAAGTAATCAGCACTTACCTGGTTGCCGTTGACGAAGATTTCCAGGTCAATGTTGTTTCCCGGCTGGCTGTTGTACTGGTTAATGTAGTCCAGCAGCCAAGTTAAATCAGCGCTGCCCATGTCGCCGTCGATATTGATGGACAAGGCTTCAATTGACATGCCGGCGAACTTGTTGCTTGTAAACACTTCCGACAGCCAGGCTTCATAGTACGTTGCAAAGCTGTCTGTATCCGGGGCGCTGAGGACCAAGGTGTCATAACCGTCCCCAGCCAGGATGGTCAGGCCGCCCTGGCCGACGGCTCCGTTTAGGTAGATGAAGTCTGCGCCCGCACCGGTGTCGATGATGTTTTGTCCGCCGCTGCTTGCGCTGATCGAGCCGTTAATGTTTACGATATCGCCCTGGTCGCTGCCAAGGATTTTGTTTATCGCGCCGCCGCCCTCGGCGTACATGGCATAAGCGTCATCCATGCTGCCGCTTGTGGCGGTAATGGTTACGGTAATGGGGCCGGAGCCGCTTCCCTGGATAAGGTTCAGGCCGTTCGCCCCGGCATACATGCCGTAGGCGTTTGCGCCGGCATCGGCCAGGATGGAGACGTCGTTACTGATAATCGTGTTGCTGCCGAAGCCTGAGGATTCCATGCCGGTGGCGTCGCCCGAAGCCGATTCAGCGGTAACCTTCACGCTGCCTCCGGCTTCCACGGTGTTCTTGGCGTAGGATTCGACAAAAAGACCGGTGGCGTTGCCGCTGTTGGCAGTGGCGTTCAGGATGACGTTGCCCGAGGCAGAGAGGCTGTTTTCAGCCACAGACTTGTTATGATTGGGATGATCATAAAAGTCGCCAAGCAGCGCATAGGCGTCGCCGGATCCGTGGGCAGTGGCCGAAACGTCAATGGTTTCTCCGCTGATCTTGCTGATTGCGGACTCATTGCCCGCCCGGGTTACGTGACTGCCGATGGCGTTGCCCGTTCCGGCAGACTCGGCAGAGACAATAGCGGCGCCTGCCGCAACGATCTCGCTTTTGCCGCCGTTGGCTCCAACATAGATGGCCGTGGCGCTGTCCGCATCACTGGCAGCTTTTATGTTCACGCTGTCCCCTTTGATGTCGGTCAGAGCTCTGGAGGTGACGTTAACGCCGATGGCTTCGCCGCCCGAGGAGTGTGAAATCACATCTACAGTGCCATTTTCGGCATACAAGCTGACGTTGCCGTTGGCGTAGAGACCGGAACTGCCGGACTTGCCGTCCGCTTCCACGCGGATGTTGCCTTGCATGGCGTTAAGCACGACATTGGAGTTGGCGCTTTGGATGCCTGTACTCCAGCCGCCGTTTTTGGAGCTGGCGATAACGTCAATGTCGCCCGCTTTGGTGGTCATGTTGATCTCGGTGTCTCTGTTGGCGTAAACGCCCATGGAGGCAAAGGTGTCGTCGGTGCTTGAGCTTTCTGCCTTGACCAGAATACCTTCTCCGGCCAGGAGCTCGTTGCTGGAGCCCTGTTCGGCGTATATGCCCATGGCCCCGCCCTTACCGATGGCGTTTACAGTGATGGTGCCGTTCTCAGCCTTGAGGATGTTTTTGGCGCCGCCAAGAGCCATCATAGCGTTGGAGCCGGTGTAGCCGGTACCTTCGGTGTTGGTGATGCTTTCGAAGACAATGTTGCCCTGACGGCTGGTCAGCTCATTGAGCGCTTCGCTGCCGTCTCTGTTGGCGTTGGCGTACAGGGCTCTGGCATCGCCCTTTTGGCCGCTTTCGGCATGGATGGTGACATTGCCTTCGGCATCCACAATGTTTTTGGCGCTACCGCCGGCCACAGCGTTGGCCTGCAAGCCGGTGATGGCTCCGACGTTATCTTTTGCGGCTATGATGGAGATGTCCACTTTGCCGCCCGCGTCAATCCTGTTTTCCGCGCTACCGCCTAGCTGCCTGCTTTCGGCTACAAGACCGGTTGCCCCACCGTTGCTTTGGGTAAAAGCGATATCCACATCTCCGGCGGCATCAATCTGGTTTTTGGCAAGGCCGGAGCCTGTCTGGTTCTTGGCTGAAAGACCGTAGCTGGTATGGAGATCGTTTTTGATATCCACATCAACAGCCGTGATCTTGTTTTCGGAAGCAGCGCCTGCTGCGGCGAGCGTTCCGTCAACGGCGACTTTGTCCACTACGGTTCCATCGCGGTCTTTACCTGCATTGATGAGGTTTTTGCCGCCGCCGGAAGCGCTGATTGAACCGGTAATACTGATGTTATCAACACCGCCGCCGGTTTCAATAACGTTCTGCGCCTGGTTGTCCGCGTAAAGCGAACCGTTCAGAGTGAGCGAATCGTTATAAGCGCCGCCTTTAATGGTGTTTAGCGAATCTTTATCCTGGGCGTGCATGGCGTAGGCATTGTTCATATTGTCCGTTTCAGCGTCGAGAACGACCTGCAGGGGGCCTGAGCCTGTGCCCTGAATGGTGTTCTGCCCGCCAGCCTCAGCCTGCATGGCATAAGACCTGTTGCCGCCGGTGACGGCAGAGACGTGGACGTCATCGGCGTTGATGATGTTTTCGCCTCTACTTTTGGCGCCCATCCCGGTGCTCAGGCCATCCTGGCTGCTCGCGTCGACAAGCACCTTGCCGCCGGCATTAATGATATTTCTGTTATCACTGGCCATCATGCCTGCAGCGTCACCCGCGCCCGCTTTGGCGATCAGGTTAACGTCCTGCGTAGCGGTGAGCGTATTTTCCGAGATATTGCCATGGTGGTTTATGTTGTTGTAACCGTAATCGCCAAGCATGCCGTAAGCATCGCCGCTGGACTTGGTGGCGTCAGCCGTGATGTTAATATTCTTGGCGTCCACTGTAGTGGTGGTGGGCATATTGGAGGGGTAGCTCGAATGTATGCCGTAGGCATTCCCCGCGCCGCCGGATATGGCGTCCACATCCACGGTGCCGGAAGCTTTGACGGCGGTGCTGGCCCGGTCATAAGTGTAAATGCCGGTAGCGTCGCCGCCTTCGCTGGTCGCTTTTACAACCACATCGGCGGCATTAACGATTACCTCGCTGGTGCCGGCGGCTACAAGCCCGCGCGCCTCGCCATTGGCTGAGTGCGCCTGTACGGTTACGGTGCCGTTTTTGGCGTTTAAGATGACGTTGCCATCTACGCCAGTGGCGCGGACATCATTGGCATCGGCATCCACCTTAATGTTGCCTTCATGCGCGGTGAGCACTGTGGACGTGCCGCCGTTAATCCCTGTGGCATATCGGTTGGCATGGGCGGTCACATTGATATCGCCCTGTTGCGTGGTCAGGATGGTTTCCGATTCATTGTTGGTCCAAATGCCGTCGGCCCTATCGCTGTTGACAGCTTCAACGGTTATGCCCTTACCCGCGTTGATGATGTTGCTCGAACCCTTGCTTTCTCCATATATGCCTCTGGCAGTGATCCCGCCTTCAGCATGGACCAGAACGCTGCCGTTTTCAGCGTCGAGTTTGTTATGAGCGCCGTACATCGCTTCCATGCCGTACGCACTGCCGTTTCCTTTGGTTTCGGCGTGAATGTCAATGTTGCCGGACTGGCTGGTTATCTGGTTAAGCACTTCGCCGTTGTCTCCGTTCTTCACGGCCAGAAGGCCGACAGCGGTTCCGTCGCCGCTTTCGACGCGAACGGATACCTTGCCGTTGGCTTCCACAATGTTTCTGGCGCTTGCGCCGTCCGTGCTGGTATAGGCATACAGGCCTGCGGTATAGCCGGTAGTATCTTCCCCGGCCTTCATTTCGATATCCACTTTGCCGCCGGCTTTAATCAGGTTTTCCGCCGTGGCTCCGTCTGCGCCGCTCATGGCCATGAGGCTGGAAGAAAGAGCATCATTTTCCTGGGTAAAGGCAATGTTCACATCGCCTGCGGCATCAATCTCGTTTTTGGTTACAGTGGAGGCTCCGCCGCTGTTTGTTGCGTAAATGCCGTAATTATTATTGCCGCCGAAATCATGCGTGATATCCACATCAACGGAAGTGATCTTGTTGGTGGAGTTATCATTATATGCGCCCAAGACGCCGTCCACGGTGACTTTATCAACCGCAGCGCCGTCGCGGTCTTTTCCCGCGTCAATAATGTTTTTACCGCCGCCGGAAGCCTGGAGAACGCCGGTAAGCGAGATGTTGTCCACACCCGTGCCGGTTTCAATGATATTCTCCTCGCCCAGGGCGGAAGCCACCAGATGGCCATCGACCGTTACTTTGTCGTTGCCCTTGCCGGTGGAGATATGGCCGTCGCCGTTCATGGCCGTTCCGTTCTTGTGCAGCCAGACCTCGTCATGCCCGTCGCCCGATTCACGGACGCCGCCGCCCGTACCTTCGGTTTCGCTGTGCCACTCGCCGTACAAGGGGCCGTCGGCAGGCAGATTGGCCTCGGCATCGGCAGGGGAGTAGGTGCCATCCTGGTTGACAACCACCTGCATGGTGTAAGTATGCCCGTCCAGGGTAAAAGTGATGTAATCGAAGATGTTACTGCCGTCGGCGGGTAAAACGCCGTCTTTAAGGCTCAGGTAGAATGTGCCGTCAGGGCCTACCGTGAGATTTTCAAAGAATTCACTTTCGAAAACAATATCATTTATATTGATGGTGCTGCCGTCCAGAGGTTTGCCGTCTGGGCCGATGATGTAAAAACGCGCTTCGCCCTCAGCGTCGGGACCAGTCATGTACAGCACAGCCCGGGCGCTATAGTTCGGATCAACTACCGGCGGCGGAGGGGGGGGGAGGAGGCGGCGAACCGATCTCGTCATCAGCGCCCGATAATCCGGCCAAAGATGAAACAAGCCCAGACTCGGTAGTATTGGACCATTGATCTCTGCCGAGGCTTTCCAGGCTGTCAACGCCGCCCACAAGTTCTCCGGAACCATCTGTGTATGCGCCTGAACCGCTGGAATCCATGGTGGAGGTTTCCGGACCGGCCGCAGGGGATAAATCCATGTCCGGGTTTATGCCGAATAAAAATGCATCGCCTTCCAGCATGGTCCCGTCAGCCAGGATCACCATGGGCAGGTTGCCGCCTTCGGCTATTTCAAAAAAGTCGGAAATAATAATTTGGCCGCCATCCGGCTGGCTAATGGTCAGATCATTATCGCTACGGGCAAAATCGACGTTTTGGGTGTCAAAGTCGAATTGCAGAGCTTGTCCGGGCAAAAACGTGAATGACGTAATACCGGGAGCTGGGATGGGGATGATTTGTACGTTCATAAAAGCCTCACAAAAAACATTTTTACAGGATTACAGGCTGGAAAATAAGCTGCCTGGGCCCGCTTTCTGGGCAATCCTTTCACAGAGGAACCACTTAACGAAAGCAGTAATCGTTACTAGTTAGCTCTTGTTATACTTCACTTAAAAACTTTAGCAAGCTTTTTTTTAAATAAAGTGGATAACTTTCATATATTTTACCAATTAGATATTTATAGTGCTGGCTATAGGTTTAGGGGTTTTATTTATTTTCGATATAATACTTTAACCTATAATATGCTTTGTAAGTTATAAATAAAAAAATAAAATTAATAAAATCATTAAAATTTAATTGCTCAGACTTGTGTTAAATTAAAAGTATACTCAGTAAATCAGATTTAACATTGGTTTTATTTATTTTTTTATTTATAAGTATTAAATAGATTAACCGGGTACAATGGATTTAATTGTTATCTTTAAATTATGTGTCAATAATTTTTAAAAACTTATATTAGTAATAAGAAAGTGTTAGCTTGCCAATATTATGATTAAATTTATAAATATTGATTATATATTGAAGCAATGCCAGTGAAGCATGCTAAAAAGAAAACTAGATAATGAATTTAAATGATTGACTCAAAGACTTTGGCGTATGGCGTATATGCATGAACAAGATGCGGCAGGTTTTTCTAAACCCTAGTTCTTGAAAAATCGGCCAGGACCTGCCTATGGGGCCGTATTCGTGGCGATTTGCCAGGTTGTGGGAGAAGTGTGTATTTTTTTGCAGAGAAAAAGAATTCCGGGTATTGGATGCTATTTATAAAGACGTTCAAGTTTTAAATCCTCTGATCAGTCATCCAAGGTGCATTATAAGGTGTATTTTTCTCTATAAAATGGTGGGTAAGCGCTATATACTTAATGGGATATAGAAATAAGGCTTATTGTGAGCGCATGCTGAAAAATATAAGATTAAAAGCCGCTGGCTGGTGTGTTTTCCGGCAAGAGATTCTAGAATGTACTTCTTAGCCGTAGTTGAAGAAATACAGTCAAAAAGTTGCGCCATGCTGGTTGCGGCTGCCTCGCAGGCATGCGCTCATGGGGCAAATGGCCGGTTGCGGCGTTTAACCGCTGAGAAAGTCTGACTCTGTGCTGGGGATAACTGCGGAAACCCTCTAAAAATATATCGAGCGTGCATATTATAAGGGTACATATTTGTAACTTACGGACCGGGGGCACAAAAAAAGGGTTGCGGCATTACCCGCAACCCTTACTGTCTGGCGGAGAGGAAGGGATTTGAAAGTTCTCTATAACTAATGCTTTTACCCGCAAAGTTACCCGCTTAAAACTTTTTCAATTTTTTAGTGTTTCGCACTGGACATGCCGGGATTTTACCGGAGAATTGCGGACTCAATTAAAATCCTGAACACAGATTTTTACGCCCGTTCATCCATCGGAACGATAGCGAGCTTGAAGCCCATCGGCGTGAGTACCTTGAAAAGCGTGTCGATTTGCGGTGTGGCCTTCAATGTCTCCATACGCGCAACGGCGGACTGCTTGATTCCCGCAGCGTCTGCCAGTTGCTGCTGCGTGAAGCCTTTGGCCTCTCTCGCCGCAATGAGCTTGCCGATGAGTTCCACTTCAAATTCGATTTTGGCGCGTTCCGCAGGCGAAACGTTGGCATCGTCATTGTAAAAGTCGCTGAATTTATTACTTGCTTTCATTTTGCTTATTCCTCTCAAGAAAGTCTTTCAGGTTCAGAGTGGCTTTCTCGATTTCTTTGGACGGTGTCTTCTGGGACTTTTTCACGAAGTGGTGCAGTAATACAAATTTGTTGTCACACCAGTAGAAGAAAAAAATCCTGTGCGCCAACGGGCGCAACTCCCAGAGGCTTCCGTCTATATGCTTGACCTGCGGCTCGCCGATGCGCGTACCAAAAGTCTCCAACGCCCTGATGTGGCCCAAAATCTTCTGGTATTGGATGCGGGCGTCTTTGCTCGTCTGCGCCTTGTCGCGCAATTCAATCAAGGCTTCCTTCACGGGCTGTTTGCCGCGCTTGTCCTCGTAAAACTCCACTTCAAACATGCAGACGCTTCCTTTGGCTTGTTATAAAAATAACAAATTCGTTATGAAAGTCAAGGCGGTGTGGGTGAGAAATTGCCGGGCGTTGAGCTGCCGAAGCAGATATTCATTGGCTCCGATCAGTTTCTGAAGACCTTGATCGGCGGCTGGGCAGATGAAACTTTTTCTGCCTGCTGCTGGCGGTGTCAGGCTGAAAGCCGGTTCTGGAAGTGGGCGCGCCGGGTGGCCGATACCTTGCTGTTTTTTGACAAGAATCACTGTGAGGAATCGTTTTACTCGGAATTTGAGCGAAACCAGTTGTCGTCGGGGTATGGGTAGCTGTCAAATAATTTTTGACTGTCCAGTAAAAGGCTCAACGCTCTGGTGCCGGGCCTTTTTTTGTGGGGTGCAGGTAAATCGGGTTTTTTATCCACTAACTTGCTGTTTTTATTGACTTTTGACATGCAGGTAAACGCCTTCCATCTTCGGAGTTTTGTGTTTCACTAAACCCCACAGGAAGGTCCCACAGTTTTGCGTGTTAATGCCTAAAAGGGCACAAAAAGAGGGTTGCGGCATTACCCGCAACCCTTACTGTCTGGCGGAGAGGAAGGGATTTGA
>CAZNBK010000023.1:11468-15750 GCA_964571105.1 uncultured Desulfovibrionaceae bacterium | reverse complement strand
CATGGTCCATAAAATACTGCCCAAATACGGCGTGGAAGGGCTTTACCTGAATAGTTTGTTTCAAATCAGCCCAAAATTTTTCAAGCTTTACCCCGGCTCCTTAGAGCTGGGGCGGGCCATGGTTACCCAGGAGTTTCAGCGGGACTTCGCCCCGTTGCATCTGCTCTGGAAGGGTCTGGGGGCCATATTGGTCGCCAACCCCGAGCTGCGTTATTTTTTCGGCCCCACCAGCCTGTCCCTGACCCTGCGCCCCTGGACGCTGCGCACTATCACCAGCTACCTGGACCAGCACCACGGCAGCAAAGAGCTGTCCAAGCTGGTCAAGGGCCGCGATGTGCCCAAAAAAATCATCCTGACCGGCAAAAAAGCTTCCATTGCCAAAGATTTGACCTACAACGCCATGTCCGCACTGGTAAAGGATATGGAAGGCGGGCGCAGCATTCCGGTGCTGTTCAAGCACTATCTGAAACTGGGCGGGCGCATTGCCGGTTTCCATGCCGACTTTTCGTTTAATACCCTGGATGCCTTCCTGTTCATGGACCTGACCGAAAGCCCCCGCTCCATCCTGGCCCGTTATATCGGGGCCGCAGAGCTTGACGCTTTCTTCGCCCGGCACGGCGGCTCTAAAGGCTAAATCCCGCACGCCGCAGACGGCAAAAGATCTATTCCGCGCAAATATCCTGCAACGCAGCCCAGGCCTCTGCGCTCATGGCCGGTGTATAGGCTTGGGGTTCGGGCAAATTCGCCGCCCGATCGCCAATATCGGCAATGCGCTGCGCAAAGGCCGGGTGATCGCTCAGATAATCCCAACTCAAATAAGGGCTGAAAGCCCCCATTTGCTGCTGTTCCTCTGCGTACAGCGCGGTAAAAAGCTCGGCAAGCGCGGCAGGGTTTATTCCGGCCCGAGCCAGGCGTTCCACGGCCAGCGCATCGGCCAGACCTTCATCATCGCGGCTGAATTTGCTGTCTACCAAGGTATTGCCCAGGCCGCCCACGGCATTGAACAACTCGCCCTGCCCGGCCACCAGTTGAAACAACAAACCGATGCCGTAAGCCCGGATAACCCGATTCAGGCTGTGCCGCTCCTGCACATGCCCAAGCTCGTGCGCCAGCACTCCGGCCAGTTGGTCGGGATTGTCCGCAGCTTCGAGCATGGCCGAGGTAATCACAATATGCCGTCCGGGCAAAGCAAAGGCATTGGCAATTTTGGAATCCAGCACAGACACGTCCACCGGCCCGCCTTGTCCGGCAAAGTATCGGTCTTCAAAAATCAGGCGGGCAGTAAGCTCTTCCAGGGCTTGGCCGCCAGCAGGCGCGGCACACCAGGGAATATCGCCCACCGGCGTCACAGTGAGCACTCTGGCAATTTGTTCCTTGCTCTGCTCGCCCAGACTGTGCTCCCAGGATTCAGGCACCACAGAGACCACAGCGCTCATCACCGCGTTCATATTCAACCAAAGCAGGGTAAGCGCAACCCAGGCCAGACCGGCGGCGGCAGCCCACTTCCAGACTTTGCGCAGCTTCGCCCGGTGCAATTTTGGTCCCAGCCAGGAAACCACAAAATGCCTGCTTTCGGGCGTGCTGATGTTTAAGCGCTCGCCGGTGTCTTTTTTCCGGCGCAACTGCAGCGGCACATCGTGCAGTGAGCCCACCGGGATTATTTCATCCCCGGACCATTCCGCAAGCAGATGCTCCCCGGCAGCGGCCCGAACTTGCAAAACAGTGATTCCGGCTGCGGATATGGGACCGGGCACAATAAACACCGTGTGCGGCACTGCGGTTTTGCCGTCAAAATACTGGGCTGGGTACATGCTTTTCTCCGATCCCTTAGGCAATTAGAGCATTTTTACATTGAAATTATATAAGGGTGAAATGCTCTAAAAAGCCACATCAACGTCCAGAGCATCCAGCAATCCGTCGCCCCTGGCCGGGATGGCTTGCGTATTTTGTTGCAGAGCGGCCACATCAATATCACCCTGATACACAGCCGCTGCAGTCAGATAGCGAATTGTCCGCACAACCACCCAGGCGTATCCAAACCCGAGCGTAAACACCAGGAGCAGCATATTGGTAAGATATAGCGACATAAACGTGGACACGGGCAACCCTGAAGAAAACCTGGCCCCGGGCAAAGCCAAATGATCATAGAACCAGCGTATCTTGGCTCCAGCGTAGTAAAGAAAACCCAAAGCCGTGGCCAGGACGGCCAGCACAACCAACACTATGAGCATAAGCATGGCCGAGTATGTACTTTCACTGGGTGCTCCGTAATAGCCGATGGTCCGCTCCACAACCATAAAATACCCGCTGCCCAGCACCAGCAAAAGAATTATCGACAGCGCCGCCACGCCCATACCGATGAAAAATGACTTGTATAAGGGTTTGGCCAATCCGTTAAACGAAAATTTCATATTGCCCCAGTATACGTTATTGAGCGTCAGGCGATACAGGCGGGCTGTAATATACGGGGTCAGAAAGCCCAGGCACAGGATATTGGCCAAACTGAGCAGGATGACGTTATTGGCAAAGGATACCGCCGACCCGGACAAATTGGCATAAATGCCGTTCCAGCGCGTGCGGGTCAGACGAAAGCGAATACTGCGGTACATGGCGAAATAAATGCACCAGAACATGACCGGAATGGACAACAAAGCTAAAATGGGAACAACTCCGGCAATGAAGGAATACACGAACAAAGCGGCCAGCACGATGAGGAAACTGATAAACAGCTCCATACCGGTGCCGGTGTATTCCAGCGGCGATCCCAATATTTGCGTGCGCTGCCACAAATACTTTCTGACCTTAACTTTGCCCCAAAAATGGTACACGCCCAGCGTCAAGATGGTAAAAACAAAGTTAACGATCATGATCCCGAACAACTCCGCGCCCTGCCCGGAAAATGAGACAAAAGCCTTTTTAGGCGCAAACTTTATGTCCTGTTCATGCATAGGGGCGACCTCCGCTACCGGCATCTGCTCCGGGACAGGGTCAGTGAATGTTTCTTCGCTCATGATGCCCTCCTAGAGCAGCTTCACTTTGAAACGTTACAAAACTCGAATGCCAAACGCTGTCTTTAAACCCAAAGGACAAAACTACAGCCCCTTCTGCAAGTCATCTCCGAATCAAATCTTGAGATGACTTTTAACGCCGCCGGAGCATTTGCCGCTCAGGCTTTTTCAAGCGCTAAATGCTCTAAAACCTGGGGCACTGAATATAACCTACCAGTTGCATTCTTTCCAGCCCCCTCCGCGCAGTGCGGCTCAGGCTCAAACACACAAAAGGCGGGTTAACCCGCCTTTTGTGTGACAACAACAGTCCGTGCAAATTATTTATTCTTTCCAGCCGTTACCTACATAACGCATAATTTCGGTCATGTTTTTGGTGGAAACTTGAGAAAACTGGCCGGTCAGGGCTTCTTCTTTGGTCGCGCCGCGGCTTTCATACAGACACTCGCGATAGCGCACCTGGCCCGCGTATTTGAACGGCGTGCCCGGTTCAGTATCGCGGTAACTGACCCTGATGGAGTCTTCGGGCACGTAATAATATTGGGCCACGTAAACTCCGCCGATTTGCGTTACATGCGCCGCGCTGCGGTTGGGTTGAATATGGCTGTTGATGGTGCTCACCCGCTTGAGGGCCAGGGCTTCCAATCCGGCCAAAATAGTTGGGTCTTGCCCGGCGCCAAGGGCCTGGGAAGTGGAAGTGGTGGCAGCGGCCATCTGGGTGGTGGCGATGGTAGAAGTTCCGGCGTCCGCGCCGCTTTTGGGCGGCAGGGTGGAAATACTTTCGTCGGTTTTACTGCTCCCGGCATCGGCCACCTGAGGCTTGGGAGCATCGCCTTCCTTGCCCCGGAACATATGTGTGGACTCGGCAATTTCGCCGGCAGTCTCCACTTCTTCGACAGTTTTCATGTCCGCCTTGCCTTTGGCCGCGTTATCTTGCCCAAACCGACTGGCCACGGGCTCCTCGGCGGCGGCTTTATCAGCGGCAGCCTTATCTGCGGCGGCTTTATCGGCACGGGCCTTGTCCGCTGCGGCCTTATCGGCGGCAGCTTTATCTGCAGCGGCCTTGTCCGCAGCCGCTTTGTCTGCGGCGGCTTTGTCTGCGGCGGCTTTGTCGGCATCAGCTCCGGCATTGTCGGATTCCACTCCTGCCAGATCGCTATACTCCGGCGCAATGGTCGCATTACCAAACGGCAATGTGGCGTTAGCGGTCGGGATGGTCGCATTGCCTTCCGGCAGGGTGGCGTTACCGGCCGGGAGCGTAGCGTTACCGGCGGGCA
>CAZNBK010000023.1:6535-11458 GCA_964571105.1 uncultured Desulfovibrionaceae bacterium | reverse complement strand
GGCAAAGTGGCGTTGGCGGCGGGTGCCGTGGCATTGCTCTCCGGCAAAGTGGCATTCACCGCAGGCAAGGTGGCATTCACCGCAGGCAAGGTGGCGTTGTCGGCGGCCAGCGTGGCATTAGCCGGGGCCTCGGTTTCAGATGGCGTCTGATCAGAACAGGTTACAAAGAAAAACATCACCCCAATCAACATTACGATTGAGGTAGCCAAAATCACGGAACTGCGGTTTAATTTTGTCATGGTCGGTGCGATAAGCTCAGGTTAAAAAATTAGAAGCAATTGCCTCGTTAAAAAATCTCATTCCTCAAACAAAAAAAAGCCCGGTCTACCTGCGGCCTGCTCCGGCAGGTCGTGTTTTCCAAAAACCAACGGTTTCCAGAAACAAACAGGATAAACTCCGACGGCTACTTAAAAAGGCCCGGCGCATAGCGCCGGGCCTTAAGGTCAAACCAGCTTAGTAGTTTTCGATGCTGATTTCCACGCGACGGTTCAGGCGGCGCGTTTCTTCACGGCTGTTGTCGTACTTCGGACGAGATTCGCCGTAGCCAACCGCGGAGAGGCGGTTTTCATCGATGCCCTTGCTGATCAGATACTGACGCACGGAGTTAGCGCGACGTTCAGACAGTCTCTGGTTGTATTCGTCGGCGCCAACGCTACAGGTGTGGCCGGCAACCACGATGCGACCGGTCTTGCCCTGCAGGATGTAGGCGGCTTCGTTGAGCAGGCCCTTGGCAGTGGCGTCGAGGTCAGCAGAGTCAAAGGCAAACTGAATGTTGTGCAGCATGATGGCTTCGTCGCCACAGGTGTAGAACACGTCCATCACAAACTGAGCCAGAGCTTCGCCGTCTTCAGCCAGCAGGTCCATGGCGGACACATAGATGGTTTCGGACTTCATAGCCGCGATCTGGTCCAGCACTTCCTTGCCGTTCACAGTGTCGGCGAAGGAAACGATGTGGATAACAGCGTCAGGAGCGGCCTGATACAGGGCGCGAGCCTGGGCGACCGGGTCAACGCCACGGTTGCTGTCGCCGTCAGAGAACAGAATGACCGCAGCGGGCTTAGCCATGCCCTGAGCCACGGGGCCCAGATCGGCAATGCCGTCGCCCATGGGGGTCAGGCGGCCAAACACGTTGAAGTCATTGCGCAGAGAAGCGATAGCGTCGCTGAACGCGGCCTTGTTATAATCGCCGCTCTGGGAAACCAGTTCGGAATAAGGGGCAAAGGTGTGGATGCTGCCGCTATAGCCGAGCTGCGGAATTTCCGCGTTCATGGCGTCCATAATGGCCTTGGCCATGTCGATTTTCAAAATGTTGGTGCCCTGATGATGCATCATCATGGAACCGGAATAGTCCACGAAGAAATCGAAGCTGGCAATCTTAGGATAAGCATTGCCTTCAGGACATCTGTCCGCAACTGCAACAGAAGCAATCGCAAACACCAGAACCATACCGAGAATAAAAGTTTTAAGCAGTCTCATCGAAATCCTCCAGAGTTATGTGCTGTGCTTTCTCGCACAAAATATAGCGTGTACACTATACCAAATGCTACACTGTACCAAACAAAAAAAACCAACCAAGTCTAAAAACTCAAACACGAGCCTGAGCGGGAAACTCAAGCTACCTACCTATTATTATGGCAGCTTAATCAATTACGTCAAGTGATTATCTACACTTTTCACAAATTTAATACTCCCCAAAACCCGTCAAAAGCAAGCGCCCAAAACTTCTTCATTATTTTCACAGAGTTATCTGTACACCCCTGTCTTTATTCACCTTTCAGACGCTGCACAGAACAATCATCTCTATCGGCTATTCCGATCCGCCGGAAGAACCGCTTTCTTTGCTGTTGCTGCTGAAAGGCAGGCTAATTATCCGCCCCGGCAGGCTGATTACATCAACCATCAACCCGAACAGCCCCCGGCCTATACCGCCCACGGCATTGCCGATGAGCTTTCCGGATTTCACGGACGTGCCTGGGTCATCAAGCGGCCCCGCCACCCGCACCGGCACGTCAATGCCCAGCATGCGCACGATGAGGTCCAGCTGGATGGTATCGTCAACCAGGTCCACATAACCGCTTCCGGTGGTGTCGGTTGAACCGGGGGAAGACATGGTGAAGTTCCCGGTTTCCAAACGGCCGCCGCCAAGACGTCCCGAAGCGGTTATCGAGGAGAACTCCGTCCTGGACGGCTCGACTGCTCCCTCTTCTTGCCTGGCCCTGAAGTATCCGGTGCCCACCACAAAAGCCCATTGCCCGGAATAAGCGGTCACGATTTCCGAAGACCGGTCCGGCGCTCCATCGGCCCGCACAGACGCGGAAAACAAGCCTTCGGCCATAGCATCGTCATACACGTCCCTGGTCAGCTGCCCCAGTTGCACTTCGTTGAATTCAAGGTTCAGCTGCGAGTTTACCCGGTGCTTTTCCAGAGCGCCTTCAAGCATTCCTGCGAAGCGGCCCTGATAAAACTCTCCCTGCACCGGCAGGCTGAATTTGCCGTTGCGCAGAGATATTCCAAGTTGCACATTATTATAATTAAGTTTTCGCCACCGCAAAGTATCTATGTGCACGGCCCCGGTGACGCTCTGCTTCAGCAACCCGCTCAAATCCCAGGGACGCGGCGACGGCAGGGCTGACGAAGTCTTCCGCGTTGGATAGTAGACGTCCATATCCACTTCATTGAACCGGGCATCAACCGTGTACTTGTCCGCTGCGGTCTGCCCCAGGCTGACTTTGCCCTTAATGCCGTCATCAAGACTGACTTCGGCGTCCTTGACCGACCACGTCTTTCCTGACTGGGCAAAGGAAAAACTGAACACCCCCTTGTTCAGACCCTGCTCCGGCAGATCGGCCTGATCAAAGCCCATATACCCCAGCCACTCCCGGGTCGAGGGCACGGTCAGCGTTACCTTCCCCGACCAGGCCTCGGATGGGAAGCCCTGGTCCCGCCCCCGGATATTCCCGCTGACCTCCCCATAAGGTAGGGTGATCACGGCTTTATTCAATTCCAGATGATTATCCCGATCATCATAGGAAAACAGACCGCCAAGCTTGATCTGGTTCTTGGGCGTCACCCCCAGCCAGGGCATATCCGCATGCACATCGGCCTGGAGCTGCCCGCCAAAGACTGCCAAGTCAAGGCTCTGCTCATCCACCCCCACGGCTCCGCCCAGCCTGGCGGATATTTTTTCCGCGCCGCTTACGGCCTTGAATTGCCAGTTGCCATCAAACACCAGCATGGTGTCCAGCTCTTCCGCATCCAATTGACCTGCCCGCGAACTGCCCGCGCCCGAAGCCTCTGCGCTGTCGAATTGCAAAGCACGGTTGGTGCTTCTAAGCTCCAGACTGCCTGCGCCGAACTTCACGGCGCATTCCAAATCCATGGTCCGGAAAAGAATATCCAGGGTATCGGGCCGGGCCGTAAACTTGGCCGTACCGCCGGCTTTGGCCGTCAGCGGGCCGCGCCCGAACAAATCCTCGCCAAGAGTGCGGATCTCCAGATCAGTGAAAGCCGCATCCACCTCAATAAGCCCCGTGCCGCTAAGGATGGTTAAATCCGCATCAAGCACGCCCCCGGCTGTTTCACCCATGCTGAACAGGCACTGCGTGCCCCGCGCAGACGGTACAATCCGGCAGGCCAGGTCGCTCACACGCAGCTTGCGCACCGTTGCTTCGTCAGTGGCAATGGTAATGTCATAACCCACATCCGGCAGGTCCGAGTCGTCAATTTCCACGCCCTCGCCAATGGGCGGCACCAAAAACCCCATTTCATACTGCACCCGGGGCAAATCTTGCAAAGGCGGGTCTATTACCTCGGGGAAAATGTCATTGATATCCAGAAAAGCAGCATGCGCGTCGATAACCACCTCGGGCGCAGAAAAATCCGGGCAGCCGCCCCTGCCCCGCAAAAGCCTGCCCAGGATCGTGGCTTCCAGGCGGCTGACCTCCACATAATCCGGGGTCAGGGTAAACTCCATGAGTCCGTCCAGATCATCAAGGGCATACTGCAAACTACCCGGCAAATTACGCCCGAATTCAAACCAGCGGGTCAGGCTCAGGCCGCTGAATTCAATATTGCCCTGCGCGGAAAATTCCGGCCCGCCAAAGTCGAGCGCAGCAGTTCCTTTAATTCTGAGTTTTTCCAGGGCCAGGCGCAAATCATCCAGGCGTAAACTTCCGGAGAGCAAATCATAACTCAGGTTCACCTGAATATCCGGCTCAACAGACTGCTGTAAAATATTAATATCCGCGCGCAGCTCCAGCGCGGCGCTCAAAGCGTTACCGGACAGGCGCAGGTCGTTCAGACGCAAATCCAGTGTAGAGGGAGCATTGCGCTCGTCAGCCAAAATATGGCTGCGCAATGATAGCGACAGATCGTCGCCCCTGGCTCGAAAACTCAATCCGCTGACCAGCACCTGGGAATCTCCGGCAGCGGTTTTGTCTAAAATTACGCCTCCGCTGACGCGGATGCCCTGCAGCAGATCAATGATTGTTTCCCAGGTTTCGACCGAAGCGGCCTCAAGCTCGGGCAAAGGAGGGGTTACCGGAATGTCGGATAAAACAGAAGCGGGCGGCAGGCTGGCATTGACGGCTGCCGGACCGCCAAAAACAGGCGTTTCCGTGTCAGGGGCAGGGCCAAAGTCAGGGTCAGAGTCAGGGCCAGAGCCAGAGCCAGGATCGGCAGAAGCACCAACTCCGAGTTCCGGCCACTGCTTTGTCAGCACATCCAGGTGCAGCAGCGGGTCATAAATTTTCAGGCGCTTGAGTTCAAACGCCCCCCAAAGCAGCGGCAACACCTTAACTTCCACGCGCACAGCCGCGATATTGAGCAACAGCTCCTGCTCGGAGGCGGGGTTTGCCGGTTGCGCCATGTCGGCATCGGCGGCAGCAGCCGTCTGCCGCTCAAACTGATCATTTTTCGCCTGCG
>CAZNBK010000023.1:0-6512 GCA_964571105.1 uncultured Desulfovibrionaceae bacterium | reverse complement strand
CTGGTCAGACGCAGGCGCATAAATCATTACCCGGTAAGCCTGGATATGCGGCTCCGGAAAAATTCCCAGTTCCACCGGCCCGCCAACGCGGCATTCCAGGCCCGTGGCCTCCTCTATTTGCCTGGCCAGGGTCTCGCCCAGGCCCAGCATTTCCGGCTGATTTACGGCCACAGCCACGACCGCGCCCAAGGCCGCGCCCAGTATCAGAATAATGATGAGAAATATGCGTGCGATGCGCCGCCAGCGTTTCTTTTCAGCCATTAAACACGTTGAGGAGCAAATTTGCCCCATGCCTTCAAAATTCTTAATAACAATTTCATCCCTGCCTGTCTTCCAGAATATCTCTGCCCGCGCGCGGGCAAGCAGCGCGCGCCTTTTGCTTTTCTTTCATTTTTGAACAGAACCATTACCCTGTCTAATTTTTTACCCAAACAACAATTATAAGCACGATACGGGCAAAGGCATATTTATGCTCGTCGTTGTCCGGCGGCTGCGTTAGCCGGACAATAATGATTTAAGTTTTGATTATTTGTCTGTTTGCTGTATACTTAAGACACCGTCTCTGCATGGGCGACGCAACCATTAAAAATGTCCTCACCGTCCGGACAAGGATAACACATGCGCAGACTTCTTTGGATCGGCAGCCCATTTTTTTCTTCAGCCCTGGCCGAGCTTGGCTGGGAGGTTGTAACCCACAACTTTGAAGACTTCAGGGTGTACACCTGGGCCGATCTGGTGCGCCTGAACAAAGGCGTGCCGCCCGATGTGCTGGTGGTGGCCGATAAAAGCCGCCCGCCTTTTGTGCTGGGCATGGAAAGTTTTCCTTGCCTGACGGTATTCTATTGCGTGGATTCACATATCCATGCCTGGTATCCCAAATACGCCCAGGCTTTTGATATTTGCCTGGTTTCCCTGCGCGACGACATTCCCCGTTTTTCCCAAATGCGCCTGCCCACAGAGCGTATTCTCAACACCCCGGCTTTTGCCAAAATGCAGGATATCCCCCAACCGGACACGGTGAAAAGCCACGATATCATCTTTGTGGGCCGGGTGGACCCGGCCACCATGCCGGGGCGTTTCGCCTTTTTGCACGCGCTCAAGGAGCATTTCCCGCAGTTGCATATCTGCCGCGGCAAATATCGCGATCTCTACCCAGCAGCGCGCGTGGTCCTCAATTATGCGGAAATGGGCGACCTGAACTTTCGTGTGTTCGAGGCCCTGGGGTGCGGCGCTTGCCTGGTCACCCCCATGGTCGGGCACGGGCTCACAGATTTTTTTGCCCCCGGTGAAGATTTGTTCACTTACAATCTCGGCGATCTGCCCGGCCTGGTTAAATTACTGGAGCACCTGCTCGCAATGCCGGAGCTGTGCGAAGCAGTGGCGGCTTCCGGTCTGGCCAAGGTCAATGCCGGACATCGGGCCATTCACCGGGCGCAGGATTTTTCGCAAACCGTCAGAACCATGCACACCCGGCACATCATCGAAGACCGTTTGCGCCACGCAGACATGATCCGGCAAAGTTATCTGCGCCTGATTTACCTGCTCTGGGCGGAAGAAACCGAAATTTCAGCGCTCAGAATGGCTTACGTCCAAGCCGCCAAGGGCGATCTTTAAAAATAACCGACGGGTAATAAGCTCTGACCCGGCTTTTCCGAGCCTTATTCAGCTAAAAAACTGTCTCCACCACCGCAAAGCGCTCCACATCCACCAGCCCGGCCTCGGTGAGCTTAAGCTTGGGGATCACCGGCAGGCTTAAAAACGACAGGAGCATGAACAAATCTTCGTTACCCCGGCCTCGCAGCGCCCGGACAGCCTCATGCAGCTTGGCCATGCCGTCCTCAATATCCCGGGCCGTGCCCTGCGAAAGCAGGCCCGCCAGCGGTAGGGGCACTCCGGCCAACAGTTTGCCGTCGAGCACAGCAGCAAGCCCGCCGTCCATTTCCTGAACCGCGTGCATGGCCGCCAGCATATCCCCGTCATTCATACCCACCACCACCAGATTGTGCGAGTCATGGGCCACAGTGGAGGCGATTGCGCCCCGGGCAAGCCCCATGCCCTGCACAAAGCCAAGCCCGATATTGCCGCTGTTGCGGTGCCGCTCCACCACAGCCGCCTTGGCCAGATCAGCAGCAGGATCGGCATGATACGCGCCATCTTTCGGGGCAAGCTGCATTATCAGGTGCTCTGTAATAATCTGCCCCGGCACTATGCCGATCACCCGCACATGGGGTCCGGCGGCCCTGATCTGCAAACTTTCTTCACTCAATGCCGGTAAATGCACGGAATGACGGATGCGTTCCTGCCCGGGCAAGTCGCGCGTGTTTATCGCATCCGGTGCATTCGGCGCGTCCATTGTATCCGGCGCGTCCATTGTACCCGGCATGCCCACTGCATTCGGCGATGCCCAAACCGATTCGCCGTTTTCCGCCACCACCCGGCCTTTGTGCCAAACATGCGTGGGCAGCCAGGTTTCCAGGTCCGGGTAAAGCGCAAAATCTGCGCGATAACCGGGGGCAATGGCGCCGCTGTCACGCAGATCATAGTGCCGGGCTGCGTTAAACGAGGCCATCTTCAAGATATCCGGCAGCGGCACCCGTCCGTCCTCGGCAGCCAGCTTGACCAGATAATTGATATGCCCTTGGTTAACAAGCTCGCTTAGATGAATATCATCTGTGGCCAGCATGCATAGCGGCGCGGTATGGGCATTGACCACCGGCAACAGGTCGATCAGATTCTTTGCCGCAGTTCCCTGCCGCAACATCACCGCCATGCCGCTGCTGATCCGCTCCGCAGCCTCCTTGGGCGTGGTGCACTCATGGTCGGAGGTAATGCCCGCCGCGATATACGCTTGCAGGGCAATGCCCTGCAAGCCCGGAGAGTGCCCGTCTATGCGTAAACGCTCGCCATAATTTTCCGCCTGGTCAACAGCCAGGCGCAGCTTGGCCAGCACATCGGGCGCACAGTTCAGCACACCGGGGTAATTCATCATTTCACCCAGCCCCAGCACCCTGGGGTGCCCCAGGAAGGGCTGCATATCCTCTGCATCCAGTCTGGCCCCGCCCCATTCCAGAGGCGAGGCGGGCACGCAGGAGGGCAGCATCACATAAACGGTGATCGGCAGCTCTTCGGTGGCGGCCAATATATACTCCAGCCCCGCCGCTCCGGCCACATTGGCGATTTCATGCGGGTCGGCAATAACCGCACTGGTGCCGTGCGCTGAAACCACCCTAGCAAACTCGACCGGCGAGGCCATGGTGCTCTCCAGGTGCACGTGGGCGTCTATATATCCGGGAATGAGAAAACGCCCGGTCGCGTCAAAAACTTCGCGCCCCTCGTAAGTGCCGGTACCGGCCACGAAGCCGTCCTGCACAGCCACATCGCCTTTTTCAAATTTGCCGGTAAAAGCATTGAAAAAACTAGAGCCTTTAATCACCAAATCAGCGGGCAGCCGGCCTTGGGCTACGCGGATAAGGTTTTCCAGGGGCTTGGCAGGGCGGGAAAAAACAGTATATTTGGACATGGTTTTGTTCCTCTGTGCCAGGGCGCTTAAGCCACGGGCCTTGAGGTTATAAAAGCATACCGCAGCAAGTTGCCGAGATTGTTGCCCGACCGAATTAACCGGGCAAAAATGAGTTTCCATTCATTTATCATGCGAGTCAAGCCAGATGCAAAAAGAAACAACGATGCGCGAAGGCAAATCACCCTTGAGTCTTGAGGAAATCGCCTTACACTTTGACCTGACGCCCCATCCGGAAGGCGGTTTTTACAAGGAAACCTGGCGCAGTTCAGGCACAATCCCCCAGCAGGCCCTGCCGGTCGATTATGCCGGACCGCGCTGCTACTGCACCCTGATTCTCTATCTTCTGGGCCCAGGGCAAAAATCAAAGCTGCACCGGTTGCGCCAGGACGAAACCTGGCACTTTTACCAGGGCGGTCCGCTGGAATTAACCCATATTTCCCCGCAGGGAGAACTGACCGCAATCAGGTTGGGGCAGGATATTCCAGGCGGAGAGCTGCCGCATTACGTGGTCCCGGCCGGGCACTGGTTCGGCGCCACACCGGCGCAACACAGCGCCTATTGCCTGGCAGGCTGCACTGTGGCGCCGGGGTTTGAATTTGCTGATTTTGAGCTGGCGGATGCCGCTGCCTTGCTGGGCCTATACCCGGCGCTGGCCGAACCCATCAGAGCGCTGGCTTGAACGGACGCAAGCCCCACAGCTTATAACTGCGGGGCTTGGCATATTTCCTAAAATCCAGTTAACGCCGTGCGCCGCGCGCCGTGCCGCCAAAATTGAGTTCGGGCATGGACGAGGTGGCGGCGGCCTGAGAACGGGCATTGCCGTTGCCCGGCGCGGGCGTGGCCGGTTGCGGCGCGGTATACGACAAGTCCGGATAGTCCGGCGTCTTTTGCAGCGGAGCGCTGTAGCCCAGTGTGCGACCGCTCAAGTCGGGGATTGACGGATCTGCCGACATGGCCGGGCGGGGAGGAACCTCGGAAACGCCTACCGCTGTCGGCATGGACGGACGCGGCGGCACAGCAGCGCTGCGCGGCGCGGCAACCTCTGCGGCACTAACCAAATCACCCAGCCGGTTCAGGCTGGACTCCAGGGCGCGCATGTTGGTCAGCATCTGATTGCGGTCTTCCTTGATGGTGCGCGTCAGCTCATCAATATTGCGCATCAAGAAATAAAACATGGTGGCCAGGCCCGCAAAGCAGAGCATCAAAAAGGCCATAAACAAAAAATTTTGGTCGAACATAAATAGTCCCCGGACGCGATCCTTCTGAATATAAATACAATTAAACCCGCCAGCCTCTTTCAGGCACCAGTTCCGTACCATACCTCTTTAAAGCATTCAATATCTTGCGGCATTGCTATCCGGCAGAATCAGCCGGGCAGCGATACGGAATTTGCTTTTGCCGCTAAGGGTTTTTGCCAAGCGGCAATGAATATAGAGTTTTTCTATATATTGTCTAAATGTTTAGTTAAGACTCTAAAAATTATTGTCCAGCGCGGCAATACTGCTTAATTTGCTTGCGCTCAGCCGGGCGCTTGAGTAAAATACTGTTTTAAGCACCGGAGGAAAGGCCCATGAGCAGTAACCATATCCGGCCCCATCTGGTGGTCGCCGATGAACACGGCAATATCTACGACCACCCGGACCTGTACATGGTCTGCCGCAAAGGGCATGAGCTGGCCTTGCCCAAACCGGATGAGCTTATTCCCCTGCCTGCGGACTCGGAGTTTTTTCTCTTGCCCGGCCGCCGCGCCCTGGGCCTCGACCCGGAAACCGGCCAGCTTGAGGTTATGGAAGAATTGGCCGTAGCCGCCTTTGTCTCTCCTGCGCACACCCTGACCGCGCACACGGCCTACCTTTCCGATAAAAATGCGCCCATCCTGCCGCTATTTGCCTATGGCGCGCTGGGGTTTGCCCGGGGCCGTTTTTACGTGGCCGCCAAAAAAGTCGATGACGACCCCCGCCAGATATTTACCGGCATTCCGGCTTCGCGTTGGGAAAAGGCCGCGCACAAGCTTAGCCGTGAATATCCTGAAAACCGCCTCATGCAGCATCTGATGCACAAGTGCGTGCTCACCTATGCCTGCCCGGCTGCGCGCAACCTGGCCCTGGGCCGTTACGAGGCCCCGCTGCCGGTCTCCAGGGCCTGTAACGCCCGCTGCATCGGCTGCATTTCTCAGCAGAGCGATGATTCGCCCATTGCCGTCACCCCGCAGTGCCGGTTGACGTTTACGCCCACAGCTAAAGAAATTGTTGAAGTCATGGAATACCATGCCAAAAATGAATTGCGCGAACCGATCTATTCTTTCGGCCAGGGCTGCGAGGGCGATCCGCTTACGGAAACGCCGCTGTTGGTGGAAGCCATCTCTCTGTTCAGGGCGCGGGGCGGCAGCGGCACCATCAATTTAAACAGCAACGCCTCCGACCCGGCGGCCATCGCGGCATTGGCCGAAGCAGGGCTTACATCCCTGCGCGTCAGCCTGAACTCTGTCCGCGAAGAAGCCTACGCCCGGTATTACCGCCCGATAAATTATGATTTTGCAGCGGTCCGCGAATCCATCCGCGTCGCCAAAGAAGCCGGGCTGTTCGTCTCGCTGAACCTGCTCTATTTCCCGGGCATCACCGATACCGAACCCGAACTGGACGCCCTGGCGGAACTGCTTACTGCTCATAAAGTGGATTTCATTCAGTTGCGCAACTTGAATATTGACCCGGAACTATATCTCGAGCTTATGGTTGGGCTGGACCGGGAACCGGCCATGGGCCTGGTCAATTTCCGCAAGCGGCTGCGCAAATCCTGCCCCTGGTTGAAATTTGGCTATTTCAACCCTTACCAGCAGGATAACGGCAACGACCCGGAGCCGGAATAACCGGGGCCCAAACAGGAGTCATACATGAACTATACCCGTATTCTTTTACTCGCGCTTGGTCTGCTGGCGCTGCCCCTCTCTCCGGCCCGGGGAGAGGCCCAGGTTGAAACTTTTAATCTTGGCGAC
>CAZNBK010000022.1:10946-15753 GCA_964571105.1 uncultured Desulfovibrionaceae bacterium | reverse complement strand
GCTGCTGGACAAAGGCTACCATGCGCCGACCATCTACTTCCCGCTGATCGTCAAGGAATGCCTGATGTTCGAACCCACGGAAACCGAAACCAAGGAAACCCTGGACCAGTTCGCGGCTGACCTGCTGGAAATCCTGGCCACCGGCAAAACCGACCCGGCCAAGGTGCAGGCCGCGCCCGTGACCTTGCCGGTACGCCGTCTGGAAGAAACCAAGGCTGCCCGGAATATGATCCTGACCGCCGACTAGTTTCTAACCGCAGCTTAAAATCAAAAGGGTTGAGGCATATGCTTCAACCCTTTTTTTGCATGTAAAAAGAGGCGGTGTTAAACCCGCCTCTGGCTATATTCCAATAACTTGCGCAGCACTGCTAGAGCATTTTAACTTAATATATAATCTCAATGTTAAAATACTCTAAATACTATTGTCCGGTTAAATTAGCCGGACAGCAAATCTGCTATACAATTTTAAACGGTCGGTGCCCGCGCACGGCAAAGGTATTTTCCACAATGAACAAGGCGTTTTTGTCCACATCAAAAACCGTTTCTTCCAGGCGTTTGAGCTGCAAATTGTTGGCCACGGTCATCAGCACTTCCTGGTTTGAGCCGTAATAGGCCCCGCGCGCCTTAAGGAAGGTTGCGCCGACACCCAGCTTGCGGGTGATAATTTTAGCAATTTCCCTGTTGTTCTTGGAAATCACGAAAATCACCTTCCGCTGGCTGAACATGCTCAAGACCTTTTCCATAACAAAGGTCATTATGTAAACTTGAATGAACGAGGCGATCACCGCATCAGTGGTAAACGTGAACAGGCCCAGGCCGAAAAGCATCCCGTTAAAAGCCAGGTATGTCTGCCCAAGGCCAATGCCCCAACGCTTGTTGAGCACAATGGCCAGAATATCCAGACCGCCGCCCGAACCCAGGGAGCGCAGCGTCAGCCCTGCGCCCACGCCGCAAATACCGCCTGCCGCAACCGATGCGTAAAGTTGGTTATCAACCAACTGCCCAAAATTCATAAACCCGGAAAACACGGTGGTAATGGCGATGCCGTATAAACTGTAGAAAAACAGACGACGCCCCACACTCAGCCAGCCCAAAATAAAGAAGGGGATGTTCAGCAGGATAAAAAACAACGGGGCGGACATAACATCCGTTGCCCGCCAGAGTAAAATCCCCAGGCCGTAGATGCCGCCGGTTAAAAAGCCGCCGTACGCTACAATCCCCTGCGCGCCGAACGCATACAACAGCCCCCCCGCAGTCAGCAGCACAATATTCCGGAATATGGAATGCCGCTTCCAAAGCGCATCCTGCATTACCTCCGAGAGGGGCGGAGGATGCGGGGTAGCGCCTTTCGGATTGCCTTGCACCTTGCGCGGAGGGAGTACGGGCAAATCTCCATGCTCGATATAATCTTCTTCGCAGCCCAGCGCCTCGTCATCCACAACGGCTTCCTCGGAGTCTTCATCCAAGGCCGGCGGGCTTTCGGCAGCACAGCTCAGCTCGTCCACAATCCCGGGCCGGAGATCCTCGTCTCCGTCCTCCGGGCGCGAACTGCCGTCGCCGTCATTATCCAGGAGCGCAAAATTAATAAACATGGCCTTTCCCCGCAGGCAATTTACAAATCAACATCTTTCTTGTTGGGCAGCACCACCGAGGCCAGAATGCCGATGCTCAAAATGCCGAAAACGACAATCAGGCTGTGCATGGGCGAAATATGAACCAAGCCGCTGACGTCCAGAAGCAGCTTTACCCCGATGAACACCAAAATAACGATTACCGCATCCTCGAGGAAGCGCAGGAAACGCCGGGCCGCGGCCAGCAGAAAATAAAGTGAACGCAAGCCCAAAATTGCAAAAATATTCGAAGTATACACCAGAAACGGCTCGCGGGTAATGGCGATAACCGCAGGCACACTGTCAAAGGCAAACATGACGTCGGCCACTTCGATAACCACCAGACAAAGAAACATGGGGGTGACGAAAAGTTTGCCCTGCTCCCGGGTAAAAAACTGCTCGCCCTTCATGGCCGGCCAGACCGGAAAGATTTTGCCCACCAGGCGCACGGACCAGTGGTGCGAATAATCTTCAATTTCCTTGTCTTCCTTGCGGGACTCCTGCCACATTTTCCAGGCGGTCCAGAGTACAAACAGCCCGAAGATGGTCAGCGCCCAAAACTCGAACATGTGCAAGACCGCAGTCCCGGCGGCGATAAACACCAGCCGCATGACCAGCGCGCCGATAATGCCGTAGTACAGCACCCGGTGCTGGTATTCATCTTTTATGCTGAATGAGGAAAAGATGGCCATGAACACGAACAGGTTATCTACCGACAGGCTTTTTTCCAGAAGATACCCGGCCAGGAACAGAGAACTCTGCTCCGCGCCGTGGGTAAGCCAGACGTAGACTGCGAAACACAAAGACAAAAGCACCCAGAACACAGACCAGAGGGCCGCGTTTTTCATGGAGATTGCTTCATTTTTCTTGTGCGCGAAAAGATCGAGAACCAGGGCGGCAACAACCACCACAAAAAAACCAGCTACCGACCAATATGAATATTCACCGACCATGCCTGCTTCCTGTTTAATTTGCGCGTCCAAAGTCCACTTTGCTAAAAGCTAAGCGAATTTAGGTTGTAAAAGGGCTTAAGTCAATGACAAGCTCGGCTGCCGCCATCTTGGCGGTGCTGTGCTTCGCAACGCCCGCGAGATTGGAGCCTCCAGCGGCGCGGAGTGGAACGCAGCGCGCCAGGCGGGATTTACTCCCTAGCTAAGACAATCTCCATGCGAAAATGCTCTAGGGGCCTTGCGTCTTCAGGCAGGTGTCTGGTCTTCCGGGGCATCCTCCCACGACTCGGCGTGCAGGTAGTTGTCGGCAACCAATCGCTCATACACCTTGGGGAGTTCAGATTTTGAAAAGCGACCGGCCCCGGCCAGTTCAACCCAGGCTGTTTTTTGCAAAATAAAAAGCTCTGACTGTAAAGCGACAACCACCAGCACAGTCAGAACCACTGTGGCCTCAAGCGGCCAATTATAAGCCGACACCACACATAAGATCACAGACAAAAGCAAAATCAATCCGCCAATGAGCGACGGGCGGTTGCGGATCATGCCGCAGCGAATCAAATAGGGAAGGGCCACGCGTGAAAGCATGACCCTGTTGACAAAAATGCCCTGGATAAAATCGTTATAGGGTACGCCCACAAGGGCGTTGGGCTTCATGGGGCCGGTTCTGCGCATATGAATAAATGGGTGGTTATGGGAGGACGCCGAAGCGGGGTTATCCCGCAAGGGCTTTCCTCCCGAACATTATCGACCCGCACCGTCACGAACGCTGCCTTGCCCGCCGCAGCACTGTTCAGAGCACTTATCGGTTAGACTTGTTCCCGGTTAGCCTTGTTCCCGGTTAGGTTTAGGCCAAAATGCGCTAATACAAGCGCACGGTCACCGTATTGTCGTCCAGGCGTTTGGTTTCATAACCGGCCAGGGGGCCTTTCAGGTCCATAACAATGCGGTGCGAGCCATCAAACTTGCCTTCGCGCACTTTGGAAATGAGCCGGTTGGAAGGCATGCCGGGTATTTTCACCCCCGACCATTCGCCGATAAGATCCACGACCAGCCGGTCCGGACCGGTCAGAATGAAACTTTTGTAAGTGAAGTGCTTGTCTGCGGTCAGGGTGAGGATCATATCCGAACCTTCGGCCTTGAGCGTTATGCCGGTCATGGTAAATTTGTCCAGAACGGGCTTGGGCGCTTCCACCGGAGCTGGCGGCGTGGTTTGCGGTGCGGTGTTTGCGGTATTCTGCGGCGGAGCAGGCGTTTCCACCGGAGCTTGCGGCGCGGTGGTCTGGCTGCCGCCGCTTTCACCTGCCGCAACCTGGCGGGCCAGGTCATCCGCAGCCGTATTTCCGGTAGTCTGGGGCTGACCGGATAGCGTGGCATCGGCCAGACGGCCCAATTCAGAGCGGGAAGCGTTGCTGTCGGGTACGCCGGGGGCAGCGGCATCCTGCCCGGCGGGGGGCAAAGTGGCTGTAGCGCCTTCCAGCGGAGGCAGTTCCGGGGCGGACTGGGTCCGATTCATTTGTTCGCGGCGGATGGCTTCATCAAGCTCGGCGGAGCTCAGCGGGGTGGGCACGGAAGAATCGCTATACGGCAGGTCGGCTTGGCCTCCGGCTACGCTCTCCGGCTCCAGGCGGTCTGAACTCCACATCTGCTGGAATAAAATCAGGCCCATGGCCGCAAGAATAACAATGGGAATCAGCAGCATTATGGTACGATTCATGAAAACTCTATCTCCTTACCCCAACTTCAGGGGCGGCCCCTGCAGGGGATCCTTTTCTTTTCTTTTTTCCAGGTAATTTAAAAACAGACGCCCTTCCTTGAACTGAGGATTGGCCTTGATAATCCGGTGTAGATATTCCAGGGTTTTTTCCGTATTTCCCAAAGAGTAATGAACCCGGGCCAGATTAAACCAGATATGCTCGTCATCGGGCGACAATTCCATGGCTTTGGCGTGATGCCGTAAGGCTAAGCCATATATCTTTCTTTTCCGTAAAGCAATGCCGAATTGCGAGAACATATGTTTATGCCGCGGTCGCCAGGGCACTTCCATTTCCAGGGGCCGCTCAAAAGCAAACATGGCCCGCTGTCGGTCGCCCAATTCCAGGGCGCTCAGCCCGGAATTAAAATCATCCTTGGCGGTTTCTTCGGCCAGGGCCACCACCCCTTCAAGAGTCCGGGCGTCGCCGATGCCCGTTGCCGACTCCCGGCGGTCAGGGGCCTGGGGCAGACGCGGCTCTTGCGGGGGGCCGTCGG
>CAZNBK010000022.1:0-10936 GCA_964571105.1 uncultured Desulfovibrionaceae bacterium | reverse complement strand
TGGGCCCCAAGTGCTCAATGGAGAGCAGGCGCTTGCCTATGTGCGCATCCGCAACCTGGACAATAATTTTGGATGAGCCAATCAGCTTCCAATCGGGCGTAACCTCATGGACCGCAACAGTGCCGCTATCCCACGACCAGGCATACCAGAGGCACTTGACCACCACAGGCTTGCCGTCCAGCACCCGGTTTTCCACCGTGGAATAAACGCCTAAGAAGTCTCCTTTCAATGCTGCGCCCTCAGGAAAATATCATTTTAACGATATCACCTTAGTACTTTGGCATAAAAAAACAAGCCTGTTTGCCAATTAAGCACGCAGCAAACGGGCGCTGTTAACCGGCAATAAGCTCTTTGAGCTTGGCAAAGGCCGCGGCAAGCCCGGCGGGGTTGGTTCCCCCGGCCTGGGCCAATTCCGGACGGCCACCGCCCTTGCCGCCAACTTCGGCGGCGACATCCTTAATGAGTGCAGGCGCGGTAAAACGGCCATGCAGGTCTTTGGAAACCGCAACAAGCATATCCAGCTTGTCTTCATCTTCAGAAACCAAACAAATTACGCCGGAAGGCAGCTTTGAGCGCAAATCATCCATGAGGTCGCGCAGGGCCTTGATGTTAGGCGCAGACACTTTGCTGGCCAGCACCTTGACCCCGGCTATTTCTTCCACTTCGCTCATGATGTCGCGGCCTTTTTCCGAAGCCGCCTGCGACAGGGCTTTCTGCACATCCTTGCGGGCAGCGCGTAAATCCTGGTGCAAGGCTTCCACACGCCGGACCAATTCGCCCGGCTTGCCCTTGACCAGTTCCGCCACCGCGTGCACTTCGCTGCGCAGGCCATTGAAAAGCTGCACGGCATTCCAGCCCGTGGCCGCTTCAATGCGCCGCACCCCGGCGGCCACACCGCTTTCGGACACAACGGCGAACAGGCCGATCTGGCCGGTGCGGTTCAAGTGCGTGCCCCCGCAGAGTTCCATGGATTCGCCGGGCACGGAAACCACCCGGACCTCATCTTCATATTTTTCCCCAAACAGCCCGGTGGCCCCGCAGGCCATGGCCGCGTCATAGGACATTTCCCGTACATCCAGGGCTATATCCGCCAGAACCATACGGTTGACATCCCTTTCCACAGCCGCGATTTCCTCGGGGGTCATGGCCGCGATATGCGTAAAGTCAAAACGCAGCCGATCGGGCGCTACCAAGGAACCGGCCTGGTGAACATGGTCGCCGAGCACCCGGCGCAACGCCGCGTGCAGCAGGTGCGTGCCGGTATGGTTGCGGGCCGTGGCCACACGTTCGCTGTCGGAAACGCGCAGGTCAACTTCCTGGTCGGCCAAAATGCGCCCGTCAACAACTTCCAGCTGGTGCACAATCAAGCCCGGAGCAGGCTTGATGCTGTCGGAAACTTCCGCCCGACCGCTGCCGGAAATAATTTCACCGGCATCACCGGTCTGGCCGCCCGACTCGCCGTAAAACGGCGTCTGCCCGGTAACCGCAAAACCGGTGTCGCCCTTGTTCAGGGCGGCCACAGGCAAGGCATCCTTGTCCAGGAGCATGGTGATCCGGCTATGGGCTTCCAGACTGCCGTAGCCTACAAATTCCGAGCTCAGCCCTTCTTCAAGCAGGGCGCGGAAACGCCCGGCCAGACCGGCTTCACCCGAGCCTTTCCAGGCAGATTTGGCCCGCTCGCGCTGCTCGGCCATGTGCTTTTCAAAGGAAGCCTCGTCCACGCTAAAACCGCGCTTTTCCGCGATGTCATTGACAATGTCAACCGGGAAACCAAAGGTATCATACAATTTGAAGGCCACTTCACCGGGCACTTTTGTCTTGCCGGTTTTCCCCAGTTCGCCCAGGGTGTCTTCCAGCATGGCCAGGCCTTTATCCAGGGTCTTTTCAAAACGCTCTTCTTCCTCGCGGATAACCCGTTCCATAAACGCCCGGCTCTTGTTCAACTCGGGGTAATCGTCACCCATGACCTCGACCACCTTATTGGCGGTCTTGAACAGAAACGGCTCGGACAGGCCGATAAGCCGGCCAAACCGATAGGCGCGGCGGATCAAGCGGCGCAGCACATACCCCCGCCCTTCGTTGGAAGGCAGAATGCCGTCGGCAGTCATAAAGGCCAGGGCCCGGCTGTGGTCGGCAATAACCCGCAGGGCGGTGTCCGTATCATCCGTGTCCGGGGCGCTGTTTTTATAGCTCACCCCGGCCAGGCCGCAGGCAAACTGAATAATGCTCTGGAACAGGTCGGTGTCGTAGTTGGAATAAACGCCCTGACATACGGCTGCCGCGCGCTCCAACCCAAGGCCGGTGTCAATGCTGGGCCGGGGCAGATTTTCGCGTTTATCCACGGTTACCTGATCATACTGCATGAACACCAGGTTCCAAATTTCCAGAAAACGGTCACAGTCGCAGGAGCCGATGCCGCAATTAGGACCGCAGCTCAAATGCTCCCCCTGGTCAAAGAGGATTTCCGAGCAGGGACCGCACGGACCGGTATCGCCCATGGCCCAGAAGTTATCTTTCTCTCCCAGGCGGTAGATGCGCTCCTTGGGTATTTCTGTATTTTTCAGCCACAGCTCAATGGCTTCGTCATCATCCCGAAATACCGTTGCGTACAGCCTGCTTTTGTCCAGTTTGAGGTAATCGGTCAAAAATTCCCAGGCGAACTTGATGGCCTCTTCCTTAAAATAATCGCCAAAGGAAAAGTTGCCCATCATTTCAAAAAAAGTATGGTGCCGGGCGGTGCGGCCCACATTTTCCAGGTCATTGTGCTTGCCGCCCACGCGCAGACATTTCTGGGCTGTGGTGGCGCGGCAATACGCCCGCTTGTCCTGGCCGAGAAACACGTTTTTAAACTGAACCATACCGGCATTGGTAAACAGCAGCGAGGGGTCATCCTTGGGCACCAAAGATGAGGAAGTCACCACTTCATGACCGCGTTCTTTAAAAAAAGCGAGAAACATACGCCGGATTTCATTGGCAGTAATCACAATAACCTAGCTCCTTACAGCATAAATAGTCTGCAAACCGCCACAAAAAAACCGGCGGCCTGTTTTCAAAATTTATTCAGCATCCTGCTCGTCATCAATCACCACAGCCGGAGAATTGAGCAGAATAGGATTCATACCCAGGTGCTCCATCAGTTTGGCTTCAATCTCGTCCCGCAGTTCCGGGTTTTCATCCAGGAAAGCGCGGACTTTTTCCTTGCCCTGGCCGAGCTTTTCCGAACCATAAGCAAACCAGGCGCCGCTCTTATCGATGATGCCCGCCGCCGAACCCATGTCGATGAGCTCGCCAGTGCGGGAGATGCCCTCCCCATAAATAATATCAAACTGGGCATCGCGGAACGGCGGGGCCACTTTATTTTTAACCACGCGAACCCTGGCCCTAATGCCGTAGGCTTCATCCTTGTCCTTCAGGGTGGCGATGCGCCGGATATCCATGCGCACCGAGCTGTAAAACTTGAGCGCCTGACCGCCGCTGGTGGTTTCCGGGGATACGCCGGGCATGCTCATGCCGATCTTCATCCGGATCTGGTTGATAAAAACCACGGAAGTGCGCGATTTGTGAATGGTTCCGGTAAGCTTGCGCAGGGCGTGCGACATCAGCCGGGCCTGGCCGCCCACAATGGTCTCGCCCATTTCGCCTTCCAATTCAGCCTGGGGGATGAGCGCAGCCACGGAGTCGATGATCACCAGGTCAACCGCGCCGGAACGCACCAGCATATCGGCAATTTCCAGGGCCTGCTCGCCGTAGTCGGGCTGGGAGATAAGCAGTTCGTCGGTATTGATGCCCAGACGCCGGGCATAGCTCACATCCAGCGCGTGTTCGGCGTCAACAAACGCGGCAGTGCCGCCGCTTTTCTGGCATTCCGCCAGCACATGCAGGGCCAGGGTGGTTTTACCGGCAGACTCCGGACCGTATATTTCCGTTACCCGCCCGCGCGGAATGCCGCCGATGCCAAGGGCCAAATCCAGGCCGATGGAGCCGGTGGGAATGACCGGGATAGCCATATGCGCATCGTCGGACAAACGCATGATGGAACCCTGCCCGTATTTTTTTTCAATGGTCTGTAGGGCAGTGTTCAAGGCTTCCCGCCGCATATCATCGGACGTTGTCGCAGTTCTTTTAGACATCTCTTACCCCTTGCGAAAGTTTCTTTCGTTCCTACCAGAAGCGCCGTTTCGGCGCAAGCTCCGGGCAAGGGCACGCTGCCGCGGCGAAGCGTCTCGGCCTTACGATTTCCGCCTGCTGCCTGAGCGGGGCGAGCTGCAAAAATCCGCTGCGTGCTTATATTTTTTTCAGGCAACCGGGCCGCCGCCCCCGCCGGAGCCGGCCTGAACCGACCGATTCCAGTCGGAATCGGTCAGAATCGGCAGGGCTCGGGCTGGTTGCCATTTCAGAGGCATACCTTTAGGATGTCCGGAAATCGAGGTTGAACTTATGGATTGTAACTGCCCGCATACCCGTGCGCCCTGGTCGAAATATTTCATGGACATCACCCACCTGGTGGCGCAGCGGGCTACCTGCCTGCGCCGTAAAGTAGGCGCCATCGCTGTAAAAGACAAACGAATCCTGGCCACCGGCTACAACGGCGCTCCCAGCGGCGTGCCGCATTGCCTGGAAACCGGTTGCCTGCGCGAGCAACTGGGCATCCCCTCAGGTCAGCGTCATGAAATTTGCCGCGGGCTGCACGCCGAGCAAAATGTGATTATTCAGGCTGCCGTGCACGGCATTTCCCTAAAAGAAGCGGAAATATACTGCACGCATCAGCCTTGTCTCATTTGCACAAAAATGCTGATCAACTGCGGCATTTCCGCTGTCTATTTCCTGGAATCTTACCCGGACGAACTGGCCGCAGCCATGGTCCGGGAAGCCGGAATTCCTTTTACACATTTGCAGTTTGAAAACTGACCGGCCGGAAAACCCGACCGGCCAGGTAATTACACGCAGCCCGTAGGCTTGGGCAAACCGGCCATGCGGCAAGCGCCCTTGGCCGGTCCGGAAGGAAAGAGGTCGTAGATTTCTTTGAGTTTGAAGCCGGTATTTTTGGATACCACCCGAACCATGGGAGCAATCCCATTTTTCTGATAATATTCCTGGACGAATTGCATGATTTTATGATGGTTTTCGTTAATTTCCGAAATACCTTCACTTTCCCGCACATAGTCAATCCAGTCCGGCCCCCAGTCCTCAAAATTACAAAGGAAGCCTTCCTCGTCGACCTGGAAGGTTTTGTCATTAAATACTATTTCAGGCATTGGCTGCTCTCCGTATGCTGATGTCAAAATAAAGGCGCCTTGCAGATAACCGTGCGCCTAACCGCAGATTCCGCAGATTCATAGATCAGGTAAGTCTTTTTGGCAAGGAAAGCTAGAGCATTTTAACTATTGAAATTATATATTGAAAAAATGCTTGGCCGTATACGGGCCCCGGCAAACAAGTTTACCGGGCGAAACATTTACTCGCCTGCGGGCACGCCTGGAACAGTTCAACTTTGCCTTATTTGCCTGCAGCGAGATTTATGCGCTTACCCCTTGCCCCCCCCGAACACAGAGCGTAAATATGGATTATGCACGGGGGCTTGGGCCCGCGTTTTTTTATTCCAACTTTTTTATTTATCGCCGGAGGTTCACCGTGCCCGCTTTACTTAAAACCGACTGGTCGAGCGTCGGCAAAAATTTGTTCCTGCTCACCATCGGCGCCGTATTGGTCGCCATTGCGGTAAAAGGCATTTTTATGCCCCATTCTTTTTTATCCGGGGGCATATTCGGCCTGTCTCTCTATATCTATTACGCCTTTGACTGGCTTAGCCCCGGCAGTTGGTATGCGATTATGTCCATACCCATTTCCCTTGTGGCCTGGCGCTTTGTGAGCCTGCGCTTCTGTTTGTACAGCCTGTATGCCACGCTCTTGGCCTCGCTGCTCACCGAGGTAGTGCCCTGGTATATTCCGGTCAACGACAGCCTCCTGGCAGCAGTGGCCGGCGGCGTAATTATGGGGGCCGGAGTAGGCTTTACCTTGCGCAGCCAGGGCAGCGACGGCGGCTTGACCATCATCGCCATCGCCCTGCACCAGCGCTACAACGTGCGCATCGGGCATATCAGCCTTGTTTTCAACGCGGCGTTGTTTACCCTGGCCCTGGGCACACTGCAACTTGATCATATTTTATACTCCATGATCGCTATTTTCGTGTCTTCCGCAGTCATGGATTACTTTGTATCCATGTTCAACGAACGCAAGATGGCCATGATCATCAGCAATCATCCCGATGAAATCGCCAAACGGCTCATGGAAGTGCTGGGCAGGGGCGTGACCTTTATCAGCGGCAAGGGGGGCTACACCAAAAAAGACAAACTCCTGGTGCTTACGGTGGTGCATAATTACCAGCTCAAGCGTTTGGAAGAAACCGTCTATGCCGCTGACCCGAACGCGTTTGTAATTGTTGAAAACACCTTTAACGTCCTGGGCTCGGGATTTTCCAAACGAAAGGTTTATTAATGAATACTCTGTACATCGATTGCCGACACGGCATCAGCGGCGACATGTTTTTGGGCGGCCTGGCCGGTTTGGGCGCAGACCTTACTCCGTTTGCGGAAATGCTGAAACAGGCGGGGCTGGTTAAGAGCATCCGCCTGGAACAAACCAGTCGGCATGGTTTTGCCGGGGTTCAACTGATCATTGACGAGGCCATGCAGCAGCCCCTGCGCCATTTGGAGGACATCCTCGATATTGTGCGCCGACTGCCCCTTTCCGAAAAAATCTGGTTTTTAAGCCGCCGCGCCTTTGTGCGCCTGGCCGAGGCGGAAGCCGCCGCGCACGGCATGAGCCGCGAAGAAGTGCATTTTCATGAAGTGGGCGCGGTGGACAGCATCGTTGATATCGTGGGCGCGGCCTATGCCCTGGAGCAATTAGGCATTGACAAAATTTACTGTTCCCCCCTGCCCTGGTTCAGCGGCACGGTGGAAATCGAGCACGGCAAGGTAGCGCTGCCCGCCCCGGCCACTTTGCAGCTCATGCAGGGCAAACCCACCGAGCCTTCGGATTATAACTGGGAAATCATTACCCCCACGGGCGCGCTGCTCATTGACTGCCTGGATGTAAGCTTCAGCCAAGGGCCGAGCGGCGTGATCCGCAGACAGAGCCTGAGCTTCGGCGCCAATCCGGCGGGGCAGGGCTTGCGCCTGTTTTTGCTGAGCGCGCAAGGCCGGGAAAACCGCGACCAGGTTTGGGTATTGGAGAGCCATATAGACCACCTCAGCGGCGAGGAACTGGGCGCGGCCTTTGAGGCCCTGTTTGCCGCCGGGGCCGTGGATGTGATTTATCTGCCCGGGTACATGAAAAAAAACCGCCCAGGCGGGGCGCTGCGGGTGCTGTGCCTGCCCCAGGATCTGGAACAGGTACGGGCGGCCTTTTTTACTCACACGCACACCCTGGGCATCCGCGAACGCCTGGACGACCGGGTGTTTTTACCCCGCAAGCCCGCCGGGCTGGAGACCCCGGACGGCCTTATCGCGGCCAAGAGCTATGAACTGGACGGTCGGGAGTTCATCCGCGCCGAACACGACGCCCGCCTGGCCCTGGCCCGGCAAAAGGGCAAAAGTCTGCTGGAGATAAAGGCAAGAGAATAGCCTCTGCCAATCCAGCAACGAGGGCTGCTTTCCCCTCCCGTTTTTGGGAAAAAGGGGTAAAAACTCGCGAAATTTTAGGCGTGTGTGCTGTCCAACTGCCAGACGGCTTCGTCGTTGTCACGCTGGAAACGCCAGGTGGCCTTGATATCCTGTGGGGCGGCAGCGTCACCGAAATGAACCACGGCCTCATAATTGACGCTGACCACGGTGGCGTCGCCCTTTTCGCGGATATCGCGAATGGAGGCTTCAATGGACAGCACCGTGCAGGACTGCGGCACAGGGCCGCTTGCCAGCTCGCGCTCCAGGTCCGCATCGGCGCGGTCGGTCAGGAAGGATTCAACCGGAGCAAGGTCTTTGGCGGCCACGGCTTCCTGAATTTTCTCAAACAAAATTTTGGCCCCGGCAAGAAATTCATTGCGGTCAAACCCCTGCGGCGCATTGCGCAGGGTTTGCGCGACAGCGGGGGCGTCTTTTATGCCGTCGCCAGCCTGGGGCAAACTGCGGTAACGGTCCCAGGGATCATATTTCGAGGCTTCATAATCAGACGAAGGCAGGCCCCCGTCCCGGCTGCCGGATTGCGCCTCTTCTTCCTCGCGGCGACGCCAGTAAGCCTCGGCTTCGTCTTCTTCCTGCTGCTCGTAATCGTCGTCCCTGGTCTGAAAACGATTGCGGTTCTGGTCCCGAAAGCGGTTTTTGTCGGGATAGCTGCCCTGCTCATCCTTCGGCTGCCCGGCATTGCGCCGCACCAGGCGGGTAATTACAAAGGCCACAGCGGCCATGAGGAATATATCCATGGCGCTGATGTTTTCAACGCCCTTGTACGCGCCTAGCAGCACGGCAAAACCAAGCACAAAAATCAGGGCCAGAATAGTGCTCCCATTGCCCAGCCCAGGCGGCAGCGGACCGCGGCGGTTGCCGTTATCGCCCTGGTTGCGGCCATTGCCGGACCCGGAGTTTTGGTTGCGAAAATCATTAAAATCAAAACGGGACATGCTGTCGTCCTCCGAAGCTGCGCCTTGTTTCTGCGCGCCAGTATCTTTTAAAAATAACACAGAAAAGCAGGAATTGTAAAATCAAAGGCCGGAGCTGAACGGCGTGCGGGCCAAAATAACCAGACGCACCTCCGCAGCTCCCCGGCTGAGCAAAACCCTGGAAGCCTCGCGCATGGTCGCACCGGTGGTCATTACATCGTCAAGGAGCACCACTGTCCGCCCTTTTACGCCGGGGTGCGCGGCAAACGCGCCTTTGGGGCTGTGCAATCTCTCCTTGCGCCCCAGAGTGCTTTGCGGCGGATCCAGCCTGGTCCGGCAGAGCGCCTGCGGCGCAAGACGCAAGCCCAACGCCCGGGCAAGCGGCCTGGACAAAAGCAGGCTCTGGTTAAAACCCCGCTCCTGCAGCCGGGTCTGATGCACCGGCACGGGAACAAGCCAAGGCGGCGTACCGTGTTCGGGGCCGATGTCTTGCCCCAGGCACGGGCTTACCCTGCTGCACAACAACTGGGCCAGCAACCGTCCGGCCGCAAGGTCGCCGTAAAATTTGAAACCCGTGAACAGCTCGCGCAACAAACCTTCATAAGCCGCGTACATATAAAATCCGGCCCAGGGCGGCGGTTCCTGAAGGCAATCCGCGCATTGAGAGACAGGAGTATCGGCATTGGGAAACAACTTGCCGCAGGTTTGGCAGTATCCGGCGCGCCTGGCCGCAAGCTGTTTGGCACAGTCCGCGCACAATGCCGGGTTTGCGCGCCCGTTCCCTTCGGCCATTTCAGCGCAGGCCCGGCAACGGGTATTCCCCCAGGCGGCAAAGCGCCAAGCCCTGCTGAATATCGACAAAGACCGGCCAACAACCAATGTGTTCAACACTTGCCCGGCAAAAGTCATTTAAAGGCCTTGTTCTGCAAGGGCATTACGGGCCCATTGCTCAATGTCCGCATGCTCGTGCCTGGCCATGGCCAAATCGCCGGGCTGATCCAGGCCGGTGAGCAGCAACGGCTCGCCGAGACTGAAGTTGAACGCCTTCAAACAGTATTGCAGCGTATATAAAGACCCCTTAAACAGGTTATCCCCTGCTGACCGGGCCGCGATGAGCAAGGGATACGCCTTGCGCGGCGGCAAGGCCAAAACAGACTCAACCCGCTGCTGCCGGGCATGCCAGCAGGCTTGCGCCCTGTCAATCAGGGCCTTGGCCTGCGCCGGAAGATGATAAAAATAGATGGGTGAGAGCCAGAAAAGCATCCGGGCGGCACAGATCCGTTCCAGCACCCCTTGCGTATCGTCCGCAGCAGACAGAACGCAGATATTGCCGGGAGCGGCGCAGGCATTGCAGCCGTTGCACGGCAAAATACGATAATCGCGCAAATAAACAATCCCCGGCGTCTGCCCTGACGCCTGGGCGGACGCCTGGCCTGGAATTTGCCCGGACTCCGCCAGCGCGCGCTGCAACACGGTGGCCGCAGCATCGGTATTGCCCCCCTCCTGCGGGCTGCAAGCCAGAATCAAAATTTCCGGGCTCAGGCAGGGCATCGCTTAATCCTTGGGGATGTGGGGGTTATGCTGCAACTCGTCGGCCACGTTGGTTTTGGGGCCATGCCCGCTATACAGCACGGTTTCCGGCGGCAGAGTGAAAATCTGTTCCTTTACCGACTTGACCAGAGCGGCGGTATTGCCGCCTTCAAAGTCGGTGCGCCCCACAGAGCGGAAGAAAACCAGATCGCCCACAAAGGCGGCGCCCAGGTCCGGCACATAAAATGTCAGACTGCCCGGGCTGTGCCCAGGAGTGGCGCGCACATCCCATACTGCGCCCAGCCAATCGTATTTTCCCGGCTCCAGGCGTTCCCATTCATAAGGCGGAACATGCGGCAGACCGTATATGCCGCCGCCGGTGATGGACGGGTCGGTGAGCTTGGCCTCGTCGGCACCGGCGTAAATTTTGGCTTGATAGGCGTCTGCCAGTTCCGCATTTCCGTAGGTATGGTCAAAGTGTAAGTGCGTATTCAGGATACGGGTAACCGTCAAATTATTTTTTTCCAGATACTCGCGGACGCTTTCGAGTTTGCCGCCCGGGTCAATGACCACAGCCTCTTTGCCGTTCTGGACCACATAACAATTGGTATCCAAAGGTCCCACACTGAATTGGGCGATATCCATATTTTGCTCCGCAAGATAAAAATTAGCGTCAGCCGCACTCAAGACTTGACACGTTTTCTGGTCTAATCTAAAAGCTTTTTTCGTGCAAGGCGGAAAGCCCGGCACAGAACGCGGGAATAACTCAGTGGTAGAGTGCAACCTTGCCAAGGTTGAAGTCGCGAGTTC
>CAZNBK010000021.1:535-15843 GCA_964571105.1 uncultured Desulfovibrionaceae bacterium | reverse complement strand
AACTGGAAAGGCCGGGTTGCGCTCGATTTACACATATGCAGTCATAGCAACACTTTTCATCCGATTCTTAGTGCAACTCATATCTCGATAATGTTAGTAATTGGCTGGTGGCGAGCGGGGGATTCGCTGGTTGAAAATATCAATATATAGACAAAAAACTGCACACTAAGAACAGGCACATAAAATACGGTCTGAAAGCATGCTTCCAGACCGTATTTTCATGGTCTTCCAGTAAAACGGCAAGTCAGAGTCCGGCGTTAACGCCGGGAACTGTCAAAAGGGATGACTTTACCGGCCCTGAGAGGTTTGTGCCCGTGGTTTACGGCTTCGGGCAGTTCTTCATCCATGGTCTCATCAAGTGACCGCACGGCGTTGCAGTTGGGGCAGCGCCAGGCATCGCTCATTTCCACCAGCCTGATGAGCTGGCCGTCCTGAGCGTAGCAGTGGCGGCAAAAGGGACCCTGTTTTACACCGCTGGTCATCAACCAATAGCATGAGCCGTCAAAAATCAGATTTTTGGAGATGAACAGAATATCTTCATACTCCTGCACCTGGCCTTTAAGGTTCATGTTTTCATCGGTGAGAGCCACATGGCGGGCCTGAAGCTCCATGAGCAAATATTTGGCTTCTTCGGCCTGGCCGTTGCAGAATAATTCCAAAACATCTTTGTAACGATAGTAGTCCAACATCCTTGTTGTCCCCCTATGGCATAGCGCTTAACTTAAGGTTGTGCCGCCCACATCCATGTGGCGGACTGCGGCTGGGCCTGCTCATTTGCACAGCAGACGTCCGCAAACCTTCCGTTACCATTGTTATCGGTTAAATGCAGAGAATCTTTAGACAGGGGGAATGCTGCGCGGCTGCCGCCGGGCTTTATCGTAGACCTCTCCCCTGCACGTCCTGTGCAGGGACGCTCTGCGGACCTCGTCCGTAACCTTCGCTCACTTGCGTGCTCAGGTAACGGTCGCGCTTCGCTCCACTACGCGCCGCTGGAGGCTCGAGGGTCGCTCGCAAAAAACGTGGTTTTTGCTCCCTCCCGCTGCGCGACTGCCGCCGTCCTAGCGGCTGTCGGCGGCGGAAATATTTTTCAGGAATAATACTGATTATTTCAAACCAACAGTTCCCGGGCCAAGGCCTCGCCTTGCGCGCCGCCACCGGCCATGCGGGCCAGTTCTGCGGCAATTTCAGCCGGGGAGAGGGCGTAGCAGAGAGTCTGGGTGTTGCCGTCCATGATTTCCTTGCTGACTACAAAGTGGCGTTCGGCGCGGGCGGCCAGCTGTGGCCAATGGGTGATGACCAGCACTTGATGGCGGGCGGCCAACTTGCGTAATTGCCCCGCCACCTGGCCCAGGGTCATCCCGCCGATGCCCGCGTCAACCTCATCAAAAATAAGCGTGGGCACGCTTTCATCTGCCATCAGGCTGATTACGGCCAACAGAAAACGCGATAGTTCGCCGCCGGAAGCGATCTTCTCCAGAGGCTGGGCTGCTTGGCCCGGGTTGGGCAGCCAAAGCAGTCGGGGGTGGTCTTCAAGACAGGGGGCGGCATTTTCCGGCGTGTACAAGGCATGGGCTGTAAAATCGAACCTGACAGCCACTTCCGCCGGAAAACCAAGGTTCCGCAAAATTTCTTCCAGAGCGGCGCCAAGTTTTTCTCCGGCCTGGTGCCGGGCGTTATTCAACTCAACCAGGGTTTCGTTGAATTTTTCAACCAGTTCAGCTTCTTTCCGGCTGAGTTGCTTGAGATCCAGAGCACAGGCATCAAGAAAAGACAGGTTGTCTTCAATCTCCCGGCGCAAATCCAATATTTCCGGTAAAGAGCGGCGTAGTTTTCGTTTTAGCTGGGCCAGTTCATACAGGCGGGCATCAACGCTATCCAAAGATATATCGTTCTCGCCCAGAGGTTGTGAGCGCAATTGCGTGCCCAGTTCATGCACCGTGCTTCTAAAACCATCCAGCGCTTCCTCATAATTGGCATAATCCGGAATATATTCGGCCAGGGTGCGGATATGGCGGCCAAGCTCTGTCAGAGATTGCTCCAGGCTCATTTCCGGCGCATGAATGACGCTTAGGGCTCCGTCCAAGGCATCGCGCAGTTTATCCAGGTTTTTCATTTCAGCGCGGCGGGCTTCCAGGCTCTCTTCCTCATCCTGTTGCGGGGCGACTTTGTCTATTTCCGCCTGCTGAAATTCTAGCATTTCCCGGCGAGCTTCCAATTCAGTGAAGCGGCTTTGGATGGCCGCGCGGTTGGTCGCCAACTGGCGCAGACCGGCCAGCTCCGAGTCGCGGCGGGACAACAGCTCGGGGCGGTTCATAAATCCGTCCAGAATTTCGCGCTGAAAACCAGCCTGGAGCAGCCTCTGCTGGCCGTGCTGCCCGGCATGGATGAACAGTTTTGGCCGTAAATCCCGCACGGTGTCCTGCGAACTCAACTGATCATTGACATAGGCGCGGCTGCGTCCGGTTTCCGCCAGCAGCTCCCGGCGCAGCACCAGATCATTGCCGGGCATGGCGAACAGGGCTTCGACCACGGCCTTGTCTGCTCCGGCCCGGACCATGTCCGGACTAAGTTTATCGCCGGTAAGAAAATTGATGGCTTTGAGGATAAAGCTTTTCCCCGCCCCGGTTTCACCCGTGAGCACATTGAGGCCGGAAGCGAACTCCAGCTCCATGTCCTCAATCAAGGCGAGATTTTTGATGCGTAACAGTTCCAGCATGGTAAAATTATACGGGGGAGAGGAAAAAACTTTTGGGGAAAGTTTTTTCCTCTCCCCCGAGCCCCCTCTCCATTTTCAACCTTTTTAACAGTTACAGGGGGGTGTCAGACAGCTTATGCTGTGCCTGTATATTTATGTGATTGGGAGTAAAAAAGCAACGCGGGCGGAAATCAAAAGAAAAAATCGAGGTTAAGAAAGGTGGGAGTCTGAGGGAGGGAACCTCAAGGGTTTTAAACCTTTGTGGGTCCCTCCCTCAGTCTTATCAAACCACGGCGCCGTGTTCGTCACGAACGATAACGGCGGTTTCTTTTTTCTCCGGTTCTTTGGGTTCGCCAAAAACCAGCAGGATGGGGCTGGATACAAAGATGGAAGAGTACGTGCCCACAACAATACCCACCAGCAGGGTCAGGGCGAAGTTATGAATGATGCTGCCGCCGAGGAAAAACAAAGCCAGAACCACCATGGCCGTGGTGCCCGAGGTCAGAATGGTCCGGCTCAGGGTCTGGTTGATGCTGCGGTTAATGGTTTCCGCGAAGCTAGGATATTTTTTTGAGCGCAAGTTTTCCCGGATACGGTCAAAGACGATGATGGTGTCGTTGAGCGAATAGCCGATTACGGTAAGAACCGCCGCAATAATAATCAGGTCCACTTCAATATTAAGTAAAGAGAGCGTGCCGATGGTGATAGCCACGTCATGGATGAGTCCCACCACCGCGCCAAGCGCGTAAACCAGCTTTAGTTTCCAGCAAACGGCGCAGGTAATGGCTGTGGCCGCCAGCACCAGCCAGCCGCGCGGCACGCCAAACTGACCGAGCAGGTAGAGGCCGCCGCCCAGGATAACAGCCATCATGCCGGCCACAAACCAGCGTTGTTCAAAACGACCGGAAATATAGATGGCAATTAACAGTGAGGCATAGAACAGGGCTTCGATAGCCTGAGAACGCAGGTCTGCGCCAACCTTGGGTCCGACCATTTCCACGCGCTGAATGCTGGCCGTGGCCTCGGGGAGGTTGTCGGCCAGGGCTGCGGTCAATTCCGCGCGCAGGCTGTCGCCGCTGCCGGTTTCTGAAATACGGATGAGATATTCGCTGTCGGCGTCCGCGCCAATCTGCTGAATGGTCAGACCGGGCAGGTCCACACTCTCCATGGCCGTCTTGACTTGTTCATCGCTGACCCGGTTGTCGAATTTAATCTGCACCACGGTGCCCCCGGCAAAGTCAATGCCGTAGAGCGGCCCGCCTTTGATGACCAGCGAGGCTACCCCCACAGCGATAACCAGCAAAGACAGGGCATAGCAGATTTTGCGCAGCCCGATAAAATCAATTTTCGGTTCGGATTTAATAAAAGTAAGAGACATAAAAGGCTCCGTTACACGCTCAGTGTGTGGCGTTGCTTGAGGCTGGTCCAGATGTCAAAAAGGATGTGCGACACAAACACCGCCGTGAACAGCGAGGCAATAATGCCCAGCGAGAGGGTTACGGCAAAGCCGCGCACCGGGCCGGTGCCGAACTGATAAAGCACCACGGCAGCCATGATGGTGGTCACGTGCGAGTCAATAATGGTGAGGGTTGCACGGCTGTAGCCTTCTTCAATGGCCGCGCGCACGGTCAAGCCTCGTCGCAGCTCTTCCCGGATACGCTCGTTGATGAGCACGTTGGCGTCCACGGCCATGCCGATGGTCAGGATGATCCCGGCAATGCCCGGCAGGGTGAGGGTGCCGCCAAAGCAGGCCAGCCCGGCTGTGATCAGGAGCACGTTTAGCACCAGCACAGAGTCGGCGATGAGGCCGGAAAAGCCGTAGTAAATGAACATGAACAGCACCACGAACGCGCCGCCGACCAGGCAGGAGAGGACCCCCTTGCGGATGGATTCATTGCCCAGAGACGGGCCCACAGTGCGCTCTTCTTCCACTGAAATTTTGGCCGGTAACGAGCCGGAGCGCAACACCAGGGCCAGGTCGGAAGCTTCTTCCACGGTGAAGTTTCCGGTAATTGTGCAGCGGTTGTCTGCGCCCACTGCTTCGCGAATGATCGGCGCGGAATAGACTTTGCCGTCCAGAACAATGGCCAGGAACTGACCAACGTTGTCGGTGGTCACCCGAAACAGTGCGGCGCCGCCTTGGGGGCTGAATTTAAGGGAGACCAGCGGATCATTGTGCTGTCCGTAAGAGACGCGGGCGTCTTCAATATACTCGCCGGTCAGGGCCACGTTGCGGTCAACCAGAATCTGAGCGCCGCTGTCCGAGCCCCGGCTCTGGTCGGGCAGCCAGATGCCTTCGGCTTCGTTGCCGTCCTGGCGCACGATGCGGAATTCTAGGTGTGCGGCCTGGGAAATGATGTCAATGGCCCGCTGCGGATCCTGCATGCCCGGCAGCTGCACCTGGATGCGGTAATCCTGCTTTTGCACGCGAATTTCCGGTTCGGCCACCCCGAACTGGTCAATGCGGTTCTGGATGGTCATTTTGGCCTGGTTGAGAATTTCTCCGCCGTAATAATCCACAGCCGTGGGCGTGTAATTGATGGTGTAGCGGACGCGCTCATTATTTTCGCCCATGGGCATGGTCGAGGCTCTCAGGTTTTCAAAGCTTTCGGAGAGCAGGCGGTCCACTTCGCTTTTACGGGCGCCGTCGGTGAGTACGAACGTGACTTTATCTTTGCTTTCCATTTTGGGCGGCGACAGATAGATGCCCTTGTCTTCCGCGTAAGAGCGCAGGCCCTGCACGGTCTGGAACAGGTGGTTGCCGAGGGCTTCATCTATTTCCACTTGCAGGGTCAGGTGAATGCCGCCCATGAGGTCCAGGCCGAGGTTGACTTTTTCTTTGGGCAAAAAGTCGCCGATAGCTGAGTCGCGCACGGAAGGAATGCTTGGAAGGGTATAGACCACAGCGAACACGGTCACAATCAGGGCCAGGATAATTCTCCAACGTAAGTGCATAGCAACCTACTCCTACGAGTACTAACGATAAATTATACGAAACACGGGAGCGCGGCCCGGCATAACGGACCACGCCCCCGTGCGGAATAATCGGCAGTCAGTTATTTTTTGTCTTCATCGGCGGCAGAATCGTTATCAAGGCCGGAATCAAAGCTCTGGCCTTCAAATTCGCCCTTATCATTCTGGTTTTCGTCGGCGCTGTCAGCCTTGGCGTCCGGACGGCGTTCGCGGCGGCTGCGGCGTTCTTCCTTGGCAACTTTGCCCTTGGGCATCAGCGAACCTACAGATTGCCGACTGACCGTAATGGTCATTTTGTTGCCCACTTCCAATAAAACAGTGTCGTCATTCACTTCCACAAGGGTTCCGTAAATGCCGCCGGCGGTCATCACCCGATCGCCGGGCTTGAGCGCCCGGATCATGGCTTTGTGTTCCTGGTCGCGCTTTTGCTGCGGGCGGATCATCAGGAAATAGATGATGGCAAAAACAAGAACAATGGGCAGCAGAGAGGCCATACCGGCCATGCCGCCTTCGCCGCCGCCGGCTTCTCCGGCTGCGCCCATCGCATAAGCTACTTTAGTCCAGAGCATGAGACCTCCTAGTCAGACCCCGCGCTTAAAGCGCGGAAAAAATGTTGGCAATTAGAGCAGTTTGACTTTGAAATGTTACAAAACTCGAATGCCAAACGCTGTCGTTAAAGCCAAAAGGCATTTCCCTTATAGATGCGCAAAATCCAAGGCGATTTTGCGAAAGGCACGCGCTGCTTGGCCTTATCGCATACCTCTCGGTCGCACGTCCTGTGCGAGCGCCGCTTCGCTGCACCAGAGCATTTTTTCAATTACAATCTTAAGGTTAAAATGCTCTAAATAACGCGCTCGACGTTTTTGTCGCGCCAAATGGGATTTCCTACCCTCAACCAGTGAAACATGCAAGTAGAAAATATGAGTTTGAAAGCATGGCCAAGCCGGAAAACCCTTTGTGCAACAGGGATTTCCTTTTCTTCATCTTTGCGCAAATCTTTCCTGGGGCCATGCATCTGAGAAGCAGCCTGCTCGATGCTTGGGGTCATGCGAGCAGGCTGCCGGGTGGGAGGGGGAGCCGGGTTAGGGTGTGGGGGTATCCCCGGCTCAATATCCCGGCTGGGTTGCAGGCAACCGGGATGAATTCAATATCAGCGCAGATCCTCCATCACATTTTTGAGTTGCTGGGCCATCCGCGACAGTTCCTGTACCGCCTCGGAAGACTGGATCATGCCGCCGGCGGTTTCATTGGTAATGCGGTTGATCTCGTCAATGGCCCGGTTGATTTCCTCGGAAGTTGCGCTTTGTTGTTCAGCTGCGGTGGCAATGGACGAGACTACACCGGAGTTGTCCACAGCCAGATGAACGATTTCACCAAGCGCTTCGCCGGAAGCGTTGGCCAGTTCGGTGGCTGCGCCTACGCTTTGCACGGCGCGCTCCACTTCTTCGATGTTCAGGCGGGCAGCTTGTTGGATGTCCTGAATGTTGGTGCCTACTTCATAGGTAGCGGACATGGTTTTTTCCGCCAGCTTGCGCACTTCATCGGCCACCACCGCAAATCCGCGACCGGCTTCCCCGGCCCGGGCCGCTTCAATGGCCGCGTTCAGCGCCAGCAGGTTGGTCTGGTCCGCGATATCGGAAATCACGCTCATTACCCCGCCGATGTTTTCAGCTTTGTGCCCCAGCTCCTGCATGTTTTCCTGCAGTCTGTTCCCGATGACATTAACTTCATGGATGGCGGCCACCACTTTATTGACCAGGTCGGCGCCGCCTTCGGCCTGGGAGCGGGTGGTGTCTGTCTGTTCGGATGCCTGGCTGGCATTGTGCGCCACTTCAAGCACGGTGGTGTTCATTTCGGTCATGGCGCTGGCCGTGGTTTCCACCCGTTCGCGCTGAATTTCCGCACCATGCGAGATTTCCTCCACTTGGGCGGCCAGCTCTTCCGCTGCTGCCGCCACCCGGTCGGAGATCGTGGAAGCTTCACCGGCCACCTGGAGCATGACCTGCTGCTTTTCTTTGATTTCCGAGATGTCGGTCAGCACTTCCAGTGCGCCCAATATTTGCCCGTCATGATTCGTCAGCGGAAGTACAGTGGCGGCCACGCTGATTGTTGCGCCGTTCGGTGAGGTCAGGCTGCTCTCTTCAGCGATGGTTTTCTTGTCGCGCAGGCAGCTATCCAGCAAAGGCATGCTGCCGCCAAAGGCTTTGAACGTGTCTTCGCCAACCATGACACTGCCGGCGTTGTTGGTAAATGTAGTCCGCCGGTCGGGGTCCAGGGTAATGATGCCCACGGGCAAATTGTCGATGGCGTGCGTGTAAGATTCGGCAATGGTGTTTATGCCGTCGGCCAGGTCTTTGAATCCGCCGTTGAATTGAGCGGTGTCCAGGCGATTCCGGAACAAACCGGCGGTTATGTCGTCGGCAATGGCATTACAGCGGGTAATGACCCCGCTGAAAATGTCGGGGATGCGGCGTAAAGCCTGGAACATGGCCCCGATCTCGCCTTTTTCGGTGATTGTGATTTCGGAATTGAACTTGCCGTTGGCGATGTCGGAGGCGAATTGGGACATGCGCCCCAGAGCTTTGATCAGGGAAATGATCGTGTACACTGCAAAGGCAGCGCCCAGGAGCAGGCCGACCACGCTGATAACCAGCAGCTCCGTTTGCGCGTTGGTGTTGCTTTCCAGGGTTGCAACGCCGTTATTCTTCATCAGCCCGTCAGAGATAGTGTTTACTTCAGTGGCGATGTGGACCATTTCTTTGGCATCGGCCAGCAAGGTCATGAGGGCCGCATCTGCTTTATCAGCAGCGGCAAACATGGGGGCAAACGAGTCGCTGGCGGCCTGGTAGGCGCTTTTTATTTCAGCGAACACGCGAAGGCCTTGCTGGCTTAGAGTGGCTTTGCCAAGGTCATCAATGACCACGGTCAATTTATCGAGCGAGTCTTTGGCCGCTTGCGCCGAATCCGCGTTGAGTTCAAACAGAAATCCTCTCAGCGCTTCACGGGTTGCGCCGATTTGTTCCCAGACCCTGGTCTGATAGTAAAGGGATTCCGCACTGTTATGCTCAAGTTCACCTTGACCCATACGGCGCAAAGCTTCTTCGGTTTTGAGCATATTGGCCGCACAAGCCTCGGCAAAGATTGTCTGCACACTGACCACGGAGTTTTGCATATCCTCCAGGGTATTGTGCATGACCGGCAGCAAGGTTTCAGCTGTGGCCAGTTGAGCCAGCGTTTCCGGCATGCGTGACAGTTCTTTTGTTTGGGCCACTAGCCCTGCGGCTATGGCCAGGCGTTCTTGTGCGATATCGATATGTTCCGGATTCTGCTCCGCCAGGAACATGGCCGCGAAATACATGGTTTCATAGACGGAAGATTGCAAGTCGCTGGCGTTAACATTGACATTGGCCATGCGGCGGTAGTCGTTAAAGTTGGTTGAAGCGGTTTGCAGGCTGCTGTAGCCAAAGAAAGCCATGGTGGCCAGCAGTGCAATTATCACTGAAAAACCCAATATGATTTTATATTTTGTCGTCATGATTGTTCCCTCCTTGCCCAAATCACGGTTCGCAAAAACACTGAACGGCTTGGGTCGTTCCATGCTTGCGCGGATGCAACAAGTTATCTGTGAGAAAATGAGAGCCTCCCAAAACAGGTAAAGCAAAACTTATTCCAGATCGGCATCGAAAAATCATGTGTAATTTCAGGCGCTTGCCGTAAGGGTGCGTTTTGAGTTCTCTTTGGGTACCGTCCAGGTATAAGATTTTGTCCAAATATTGGATTTAGTCTATTTGCTACTCGAGGGCGTCGCGCGCTTCGCTACGGGCGATTGCGGCAGGGCAGATGCAGGGGAGGGTGTTCAGGGCATGGCACACCCAATTTTTCTTTAGTTCCAGGCCAGGTATGACGCAGGGCAGGTGCTTCGGACGGGTAGCCGGTGTCTTTCTGTTCATCTGCGTAAAAGCCGCTGTGCGCCTGATTTGCCGGCAGGGGATAGGGGTTGCAAATTATGGCGGGAAGAAATATCGTCCAGATTATAGACAAAGTACAAAACCAGGATGGTTGCCATGGCTATGCAGCGCAACAGTTTCGCTACGGATCTATGTCTGGGGCTGGCCTTGCTGGATCAGGCCGTTCCTGTGCAGGCATTTTGTCAGGCCCTGCACTGCAAGGAGCGCGAGATCCACAAAGTGCTCACGGTTTTGGAAAAACAGGGGTTGGTTCGCCAAACGCGGCAGCAGCATTTTTGGGAAGCCGTTTCGGACAAAGCCAAACAAAAGTTGGCTGAGCTGGCCCTGGAAAAAGATTCCGGGGAGGCGGGCGAACCGCTGGGTCTGGCCTTGCGGCTATTGCAGCAAAAAGACCTGTTGCAGGGCGGCGAACAGATGTTCCAGGTCATGCAGGCGCTGCTCCACGCCGGGGCAAGCTCCGGGGCGCTTTTGTGCCTGGATATTTTACTGCATCAGCTGCGGGGCTGGGATTATGTCCGGCGCTCGCAGGAGGAAAACAACCGCTACCTCCAGACGGTCTATGGCATTTTCGGGTATTGCCTGTACATGGCCACCCGGCTTAAGGCCGCAGATATTCTCCTGCCCACTGCCCTGGCCGTGGCCTCTGCTTTGGGAGACCGCCGAATGAGCCTGCAACTGCGGCTTATGCGGGTGAGCCACCTCTACCTGGTTAGCGGGCACACCGCCGAAGACCCTCAGCCGGAAATGCTCGATGTCCTGGAGGGCATCCAGGAGATGGGCGACCCGGATATCCTGGCCAGCACGGCTTATGCGCGCGGGCTGCATTTTTATATCCAGGGCGATTTTAAAGAAGCGGTGGCTTGCCTTTGGGACGACGTCCTGGAGCAGAACGAAGCCAAATTTGATTTTTTTGCCGGTTTGGGCTTGCAGGCTTTTGCCGAACCGGCCTGCTGCCTTGGTCGGTTTGACCTTGCCTTGGGGCGCATGGTCTGTATCCTTAATCAGCTTCGGATTAGCGGCGCTAAATTTGCCCTGCGCCGGACCAGGATTCAGGCCGCAGACCTTCTTTTGCGGGCCGGTTTTGCCGAAGAGGCCCTGGAGATGATGAGCGACGCTTTTTCCAGTTGCGACCCGGCTGTGGAGTCCAAGATCGCTGTCTCCGGTTACCGAAATCTGGCCTTTTATCAGTTTCAACAGGGAAATTATCCGGCTTCATACCAGTTGCTGCGCAAAGCCATTGAGCTGGGCCGACGCTATCACATGGAGCGGCCTTTTTTGGGCTTTTCGGAAAGCTATGAGTTGCTTTGGGCTTATAAAGAACATGGTTTGCCCGACCTGCCGCAAAATTATAATTTGGAATGGATTCTGAACTATTCTTTGGGCAGCAATAACCAGCAGTGGCAAGGCATAGCTCTGCGCATCCGGGCCAAAGAATTACTGGCAAAAGGCGGTCGCCGCGAGGCAGCCGTAAATCTGCTGCAGGACAGTTTGCAAAGTTTGCAATCCGTGGGCAATCCTTTGGAAATTGCGCGGACGCAATTGCTTTTGTCGGAAAACCTGCGCGCTTTGCGCCGGGAGGGTGAGGCTGCGGAGCTCTACAGGCAAGCCCGGGCCACCCTTGAAGAATTTCGGCAGCACGATTGCCCGCCTCCGGCCAGGCGTGTGGAAAAGGTTTATGCCGCACCACCCGCAGATACCTGCCTGCGCCGCTGCACGGAATTTTTGAGCGGAGTCGGTACCTGGGCTTTATTTGCCGAGCATATGCAGCACCTGGCCGACAGCCTTGTGGAGGCGCTGCGCGTGGAGCGGGTGGCAGTCTACGCGTTTAACATGAAAGGGCACTTTGATTTTCTGGCGGCTCGCCATTTTTCACGCGAGGAGCGGGAAAGTCGGGAGTTCAAAGCTCATTTCAAATTCATGGCAGAATGTTTGCGTGATAAGCGCTGTCTGGTCAAGCGGAGCGTGCAGGGGGTATTTTTGTATCTGCCCGTGCCAGTCCAGGGCGGGCAGGACTGCGTGTTCATGCTCCACTGCGCTTACCTCACCGCGCATATAAGCCAACAGACGCCCGAATGTTTTCAGGGGCTTCAGCAATTGCTGGAAAGCGAACTGCAACTGGCTTTCCGGTTGCGGCGCGGTCTGGAAGTCAAACGTTGCGAAGAAGAGCGCCGGGCCAGGTTGGCGGCGGAGCGGTTGAATGAGGATGACCGCTTGTATTACGGCCCATCCATGCGCCACGTGCTGCTCCAGGCCGATAAAGCCGCGGCAACCGACGCTTCGGTCTTGCTTTTGGGAGAAACCGGGGTGGGCAAGGAGGAGCTGGCCAGGCGTATTCACGGCATCAGCGGACGCACCGGGGCGTTTGTGGCCGTGAACCCGTCCAGCATCCCGGAAACTTTGTTTGAGAGCGAGCTGTTCGGCCATGAGAAGGGCGCCTTTACCGGCGCGCATCAGCAAAAACTCGGGCTTATTGAGTTGGCGGACAAGGGCACCTTGTTCATTGACGAAGTCGGCGATATTCCTGTTTCATTGCAGGTAAAGCTGCTTCGGGTGCTGCAAAGCAAGTCGTTTCTGCGGGTGGGGGGCACCAGGGAAATTCATTCCGACTTCCGGCTTATTTCCGCCACCAACCAGGACCTGACAAAGCTGGTAAAAGAGAAGGGGTTTCGGGAAGACCTCTATTACCGCATGGCCGTGGTGCCTTTGCAGGTGCCGCCCCTGCGCGACCGACCAGAGGATATCAAGCGGCTTGCCATAAAATTTTATGAAGATTTTGCCCTGCGCTATCAAAAAAGCCTGCCTGCCTTAAGTCCGGAAGAACTGGCGGATATTTGCGCGCATTCCTGGCCGGGCAATGTGCGGGAGCTGAAAAGTTTTATTGAGCGGGCTGTGATTTTGCACGACGGAAGCCTGCATCGGGTCCTGCCGGATCGCCAGCGCCCGGATGCGCACGCCGAGGCGGACCTGCCTGCCCTTGCGGAAATTAAAACCAACGAGCTTGCACCCGATGCCGAGCTGTTTGCGCAATTGCCCAGCATGCAAGAAGTGCAGCGGCGCTATATTCAATATGTCCTGGAGGCGACCAAGGGGCGGGTGGATGGGCCTGGCGGGGCCAGGGAAATATTGGGCATGAAGCGGTCAACTTTATACGCCCGAATTCGTGAATACGGGCTTGATAAAGCCTCTTTGCTTTATGGCCGGGACAGCCGGAGATGAGTCCGGGATTTAACGCTTGGGAAAGCCTAACCGGCGAATGCCCCGACTTTGCCGCGAGCAGTTTAACTTTTTAAGGTTAAACTGCTCGCGCACAGTAATCCCTGCCAGGCGCGGCACGGCTATTTTCCGAACAAAGCGGCGGCAGCCTTCATATTGTCAATAACCGGCACCCCAAAGGGGCATTTGGCTTCGCAACTGCCGCAGGCAATGCAGTCGCTGCCGTGGGCCGAAAGGTTCTGATAACGGGTGCGCACATCCTGCGTAATGTCGGCTTCATTGAGGCGGGCCTGATCCAGGCACCGGTTTACAGCGGCAATGTCAATTTCGGACGGGCAGGGCAGGCAATGGCTGCAATATACGCAGCTGCCCCGGAAATCGCGGCGCACGCTGCCCATAACCGGCGCATAATCGCGCTCTTCCGGGGTGGCGTTCAGGTAAGCGATTGCCTCCTGCACCTGCGCCCGCGATTCACAGCCGATGAGCGTTGAAACCACAGCCGGGCGCGTCAGGGCATAGTGAATACACTGCACCACGCTCATGGGACCGGCAAACGGCGTTTGTTCTGCGGAGAGCAGTTTTCCCGAGCCTAAAGTTTTCATGGTGGTAATGGCCACGTTTTTACGTTCGCACAAGCGGTAAAGCTCGGCCCGCGTGGGATCGATGCCCGTGACCTGGTCTTTGAAGCTATCCCCCAGCATTTCCATAAGGTCAAATTGTCCGGACATGAGGTCAAAAGCCGGGTTGACGCTGAACATCAACAGGTCGATCACGCCGCTGTTGACAACTTCAGCCGCCACTTCCGGATGGTGCGAACTGGCCCCCAAAGCCCGGATTACGCCCTGCTGCTTAAGGTCTTGCGCATAAGCAAGCAAGCCGTTGTCGCGCACGGTCTGCCAGTCTTCCAGGCTGTCCATGTAAAAAAGCATGCCCAGGTCGATATAATCGGTTTGCAAATAGCGCAGCAGATCCTCGAAATAGCGCTTGCATAACTCCAGGTCGCGGCTGATGTCATACTGGCGGTTAACATCAACAGATCCCAGGTGCCCCTGGATGAGTACCTGGTCGCGTCTGCCCTTGAGGGCTTTGCCTATGTTGCTGCGCACTTCTGCGCCGGGCATGAACAAGTCCAGAATATTGATGTCTGCTTCCAGCGCCGCGTCAATGACTTCTTTGACCTGCGCATAAGGCTTTCCGTCAAGATGCTCCGTGCCCAGCCCGACAACACCGGCTTTCATGCCGGTTTTACCGATATCGCGATATTCCATGATTACCTCCGCAACCGTTGTTTTCTCATGTATACCCGAAAAAAAGCGGGAACCCCAGCAAAAGGTTCCCGCTCATAGGCAGGTTGGAGCATTCACCGTTGCGAAAGTCTGAAGGGCAAATGCTCGGGCAGAGGCGCCGTTATTTCGGCTGCCGCGCGAAAGCGCCTTCTTTCATGATGATTTCCATCTTATCCACAGCTACATTGCGGATGTTTTCCAGGGGGTTGCCGGACAGCACCAGCAGGTCCGCGAATTTACCGGCTTCCAGCGTGCCGGTGACATCGCCCACCTTGAGCATGTCCGCGCCGATTTTGGTGGCGGCCATGATCGCGGTCATGGGGGTAAGCCCTGCCCGTTCCACAAAGGCGCACATTTCATTGATGGCGGTGGTTCCATAAGGCGTAAGCGTGGAGCAGAACGAATCCGAGCCGATGGTCAGGCCGATGCCTTTTTTCTCGGCTTTGCGCAGGTTGCCGTAAATGCGCTGCAATTCTTTTTCAGCCACGGTTTCGCCCGGATACTGGTCGTGGACTTCCGGAATATACGGCGGGGTATACACGGTGAACCATTCTTGCAGGAATTGAATGGTGGGGCAGAAATAGATGCCTTTTTCGGCCATGAGGTCCAGGCATTCGTCGTTGAGGGTCTGGCCGTGAATGATCAGATGCACGCCGGCCTTGGCGCAGTTGAGCGCGCCTTCGTAGCCTTCGGCATGGGCCCACACCGGCAGGCCGACCATGCGGCATTCATCGATTACTGCCTCAATTTCTTCCATGGTGTAGTGCGTATCCAGCTTGCGGTCGCCCGCCCAGATGCCGCCGCCCGTGGCCCATATTTTCACGGCATCCGGCAGTTCGCGCAGGCGTCGGCGCAGGGCTTTGCGCAGGTCCCAGGGGCCGTCCACGCGTTCGGCCCAGGGGTGGGAGTATTCGTTGTACCACAGCGGCAGCTTGTGCGAGTCGCCATGTCCGCTGGTGCGGCAAAAGCCCAGGCCGGTGGCCACCACGCGCGGCCCGGTCATTACCCCGGCTTCGATCATATTGCGGATATGGATGCCCGAGCGTGACATTTCGCCCACGGTGGTCAGGCCGTGTTCGAGACATTCATGAGCCTGCTGTACGGCCACCACGGTTTTTTGGATGGGGTCTTCCAGCACCCAATCGGTGTCGTCATCGGTCAGGTTGCCGGAAA
>CAZNBK010000021.1:0-525 GCA_964571105.1 uncultured Desulfovibrionaceae bacterium | reverse complement strand
GCGTCTATAATCCCCGGCATGATGGTTTTGCCGCTGATGTCGATTTTGCGAAAATCGCCGCCGACTTCACGCATGGGCCCGGCATAAGTGATTTTTTTGTCTTCCACCAACACAAGTGAATTGCTGACGGGTTCGGAGCCGGTGCCGTTGATAAGCAGGCCGCCCGTAAAAGCTGTTTTATTCATATTGCACCTCTTTGTTGTTATCTTGTCGCCGCAACGGCGGCGGATACTTTCAACTATGAGGTTACAGGCTTTTGGCGGGAAGTGACAAGTAAAGTCGGCAATGTATACATTTATAACAAGGATAGTTTCGCCGAAAAACGTGGTTTTCGGCGGACTGCTTGCCCGGCGCTAGAAGCTGCTTGAAGCCGAGCCGTAGCGGGACATGCGCTGCGCGGTTTCCAGATAATGGGCGCGCACGGTTTGCTCCACATAAACGGCGTCTTTGGTTGTCAGGGCGGCGTACAGTTCCTGGTGGCGGCGCACAAAGTCTTCCGATGTGTAGGCCAAAGCCCAGTATTTG
>CAZNBK010000020.1:0-15994 GCA_964571105.1 uncultured Desulfovibrionaceae bacterium | reverse complement strand
CCCGTGCCTGGCAGAAATGGAGAGGGCGGCCCTTGGCCGCCCTCTTTTGTGGTTGGTGCATAAAAATGATCAGCTTGCGGCTTCCTGCTCAAACAGGGTGGTCATCCAGGACATGGCCCGCGTATAGGCGCTGGACAAGCTGCGCAGCGACAGGCCGAGATTGCCGCCCAGTTCGCGCACCTGATCCCACTCGCCGCGCTCGTATTTAAGCATCAGGCTGAACCAGGGCTGGTAAGTCGTTTCATACCCCTGGAGGGTGCGGGTAATTTGATCGTCAATGTTGATTTCCTTGGCAATATCTTCAAGGGGCATGCTCAGCAAGGCTTCCAGCATGGAGAACAGCCCGAGCATGAACAAAGAGTCGGCGGAAGGCGTTTTATTGCTGCTGGTTTCACCGAGAATTTCCAGAAATTTCCCCCGGAAAGCAGCGGTGTTGATGATATGCTTGGCCAGGGGGCCAACGCCCAGATCGGAAAAAATGGTCACATAAATCCACTGTTCAACGCCCACGCGGCCCAGCAGCACAATGCATGATTCAATGGAGGTCACGGTGGTGGGCAGGGAAAAATAGGCTGAATTGAGATAGCGGAGCAGGCGGTAAGACAGCGAAACATCCACCCGGATGAGTTCGGCCACATCTTTTACCGACCAGTCCGGGTTGGCCAGGGCCTTGAGCAGCTTGCTCTTGATGATCTGGGAGGCGGAAAATTTTTTGCCTTTGACCACATTGCCGTGCGTGCGCACGTCCCCTTGCAGATACTGGAAACCCATCTCGGAGCACATGCGGATATTGTCCGGCGTGACGTGTTCGGCCAGAAGCTGCATGCTTTTGCCTTTCAGGTAGTCGACCACTTTTTTCAATTCATCGGCGCTGAACTCGCCGATATTTACCCTGGCGATCTGGGCGTGCGGCAGGATTTTTACCAGGGAAGGCTCTTCTCTGGAGCAGGATACGGAAAGCGTATAGCCGCTTTCGCGCAGGTCGGAGAGGTTTTTTTCCAGTTCCGGCAGCTTGGTGATGGCGCCGGTGAAATTGAGGCAGCAAAAGGCCTGCGGAAACATGTAGAAGGTGTGGTCAAGCACCAACGCTTCGGAAACGGGCAGGATCAGTTTTTCATCGGCGCGCATGAACGGAGTAACCAGCGCAAAAGCGTTGGACAGGGCCGTGGCTTGGGCTGCCGGGGTGGTTATGTCCTCACCGGGGCTGTCTTCAAAGGAATTAAGCAGCAAATCATAGCCCCAGACCTTGCTGTGTCCTTCAAATACGGGCACACGCGTGGTCATGATGCTGCGCGGACCGGAACCGGTGGGTTGGTCCTGAAGCGCTGCCGCAAGGTCGGGCATGGTTTGTTCCGGAGGTTGGCTCATTTCTATATCCAAGTATAAATGTTACGCAGGCTGGTTCTTAAAAAAAGAGCAGCGTGCGTCGGTCGGAGAATATACAATTTTAAGCGGAGTTGCGTCAATGCGGAACAGGAGGTTTCCGGTTTTGAGGGTCTTCAGCCGAAATGGTATATGCCCGGTCAGGCTTGCGCCAGTCGTGTTTCCAATGCGGGGTCAGGAATAACAGTAAGCACTGCCTGGACTTTGTCCACAAACACAGCACCCGGGCGCCCTCCCTTAACCGGGCGCACGTCCCGGACCAAGGCCAGCATGATTTCGGCTTTGGAATCATTTTTCCAGGCGCTTTTCAGGGCGGTCAGCCCGGCGGCTTCCAACAGGCTTTCTTCCGGCACCTCAGCCAGGGCGTGATCGCGGCGCAGGATGCTGTGCGCGCTGGGGCCGTCTTTGGCATGCAGCCAAAAGTCGTGATTGGCCGCTAGTTTAAGGAGCGCCTGATTGCCTTCGGCATTGCGACCGCGCATAACCGTAAACCCCTGACTGGTGGTAAAAAAAGAAATGTTTTTATGCCGGGCGTCCTTGGACGGGGTGTGCCCCTGGTTTTTTGCATTGTTTTCCGCTTGCCGCCCAAGCGCCGGTTTATGCCGCTCTGTTTGCAGAGCGGCCCGCCGCTCAGCCAAGTGGGCCAGGCCGCGTTTTCCCCTGGCGGCCAGGTGAAAAAAGCGTTCCATATTTTCTTGTACTGTGCTTAGCGGGTCAAGCTCGATTGCCCGGTCACCTTGCGGCCCGGCAACGGTTACGGATTCAGCCTTATGATTTTTGGGCCAGACATGCAGATTGGCCTGCAACAGCAGGGCGTCTTCTTTTTTCGCGCACCATTCCCGGAGTTTTGCCTCTTCCGCCTCCAGCTTGCCCTCCAGGCGGCGGAGGCGTTTTCGTTGCCGGGCCTCTGTCTGCCTGGCCTGTGCCTCGGCAGGCAGGTTGTGGCTGTTCATGGCCTCTGCGGCATAGCAATATCCGGCGGCGGCCAGGGCCGATTCAAAGACCTGCTCAATACGCCCGGCACGCAGCGCCTCGGGCAGCGGCCAGGCAGTGAGCTGAGGAGGGGAGGCGCGCGTTTCATTAACAGCAGGTTGCCGTTCTTCGTAAACGAACAAGTCACCCGCGCCTGCCTGCAAATCAACCAGCAAAGCGGCTTGCTCGCGCGGTTCAATCAGGGGCAGGGTTTTCCGAAGCATGGGGGTGAGCACCGGATAGTCCCGCCAGATTTCATCGGCTAGCGTGCCAACGGCGCAGGGGTCCGGCCAGACAGGGTCTTGCGCAAAGTCCGGCGGCAAAACTGGGTGCAGCCCCGCGCCAGGGCGAGCGGGGGGAGGAGTCAGCTCTAAGGTCAGGAAAAGCGTGTTTTGCAACCCGGAAAAATCAAGGGCCAGGGAGCGGTTGACCCAATTGCAGAAAACTTTGCGGATGCGTTTGCCCTGGATATATTTGCGCAGGCGCATGACCGGCGCATCCGGGTGTTCCGGAGTTACCGGCTTGGCCGGGACGAGAAAAATTGCCGGGTTATCCCGACCGTAGTGGAAGATAAGATATAATTTTTGGGATGCGGCAGGGGACGCTAAAACCAGCAGCAGCGTGTGCGCTGATAAGTTGTATATTTTACTGACCGCGGCTCCGGTCAGGAGTGGAGTCAGCTCTGCGGCCAGGCGGCGGAAAACATGGGCGTCCATAACATTACCCGAAAAATTGCCCGGCCGGGCGGCAAAAGCTGACTTTAATCCCCGCGAACCTGCTCGTCTTCTTCCTGCTTGCTTTTACAATTTATGCACAACCGAGTCACCGGTCTAGCCTTCAAGCGGGCAACCCCGATTTCATCGCCGCAGCTTTCGCAAAAGCCGAAAGTGCCGTTTTCCATGCGTTGTAGCGCTTCATGAATCTTTTTGATCAGTCGGCGTTCGCGGTCGCGGATGCGCAGGGTGAAAGCCCGGTCGGACTCCATGGTGGCCCGGTCGGCCGGGTCTGCGAAGATCTCGTTGTTATCAGTCATATCTTCGATTGTGGAGTCGCCCTTTTGTTGGGCTTCCGCCAGCATGCTGTTCAACAGATTTTTAAAGAAATCCAGATTGTTTTGTTCCATAATCTATATCCTCCCCCCGTTGGTATCCCCAGCGAGAGCATTTTCGCATTGAGATTGTCGCCACGGCGGGAGTAAATCCCGCCTGCCCCAATCTCGCGGGCGCTGCTGCGCTTCGCTTTGCACCGCCAGAGCATTTTGGCTTAATGTATAATTTTAAGGTTAAAATGCTCTAAAGGGTTTGCGCTTAGGGCTGGAGCCAGTGCGCAATTATCAGATTTTTAAGGGCAGGGCAAGGGTGGATTTCATTTGTCTTGCCAAGTCCTGAATTTTGCATAATAGCACACCCCGGTGACTTATTCAAGATGTTCTGCCGCTTATTGTCATGCTGCACAGGTTAAATCAAATTGACTTGGTTTTGCTAGTTGCTTATAGCTATACACATGAGCATCGGACGCCTTGGACCGGTTAACTCCGGCCTGTCAGCTTACGCGCGGCAAGCGCCGGGCCCTGTGCCCGAGTCTGTATCCGGGCGTGTGCCCGAATCTGGCGCGGAGTCTATTACAGGGCAAGCTGAAAACCGCTCCGGCATATTGTCGCGGCGCACGGCGCAGTCCTTTTCACTCGGTCCGCTGACCATTCGCTACGAAGAAGAGAGTACGGATTTTAATATTTTGGCCCAGGCCGCTCAGGCCCAGGTCGACCGCATCCGTCGCTTTAATTTTACCGATGCCCTGCAAACCGAAAATGAGCGCAATGCGCTTAAGCCCCTTGATTTACAGTCCGCCGGGCGGCTGGACGGGTATACTGCCGCCACCTATGGCCCCGATGCCCGGATGCGGGTTGCGCGTCCGGCTCCTGCCAATACTGCAAGTACTATTGGCGCTGCTGATTTGGGGGCTGAGTCCGTGTCCGGGCTCGCCAGCGGAGCGCGGGCCAAGCAGGCTCTGAAGGCCTATCTTGCAGCCCTGAAGATGTCTTTTGCGCCAGGTTCCGAAGGCAGGCTGCTGCGGGCAGAAGTTTAGTTTTTCCATGCCCCGAGCGCTTTCCGCCTTGCCTAATTTGCAGCCCGGCGTTATTATTTTTAGAGCATTTTAACTTTGAATTTATATATTAAGCCAAAATGCTCTAGCGCCGCCAGGATGGCGGCAGCCGCGCAGCGGGAGCGCAGTGAAAACCACGTTTTTCACAAGCGACCATCTCGTGCGAGGCAGGACGCCGAGCCGAGAGGTATGCGATCAGGACCAGCAAGCCAAAATGCTCTAGCGCCGCCAGGATGGCGGCAGCCGCGCAGCGGGAGCGCAGTGAAAACCACGTTTTTCACAAGCGACCATCTCGTGCGAGGCAGGACGCCGAGCCGAGAGGTATGCGATCAGGACCAGCAACGCCCGCGAGATTGGCGTAGGCGGGATTCTCAATGCGAAAATGCTATAAAGATAAAGTGTAATTGATTTTTCCGCCTGTGTGCGGGTAAACCAGGATATCATGCGCCGGATGCGGCGCATCGCTCGTAAGGGCCTTTTTACCAGGAGGATATATGCAGCAGTTCCCTGAAAGAACCGAGTTTAATACCAGTGCCGCCGGTCGCGTGGAGACCATGAATGCTTTCATGCGCGGCGTATATAAGTGGATGACCGCCGGTCTTGCCGTCACCGGTGTGGTGGCCTGGCTGGTGCTCAATTCGAGCATTGCCCAGCAGGTTATTTACGGCAATTCCTGGGTGTTTATCGCCATGCTCATTGCCGAATTCGGCCTGGTGGTCTGGCTGAGCCGCTCCATTCAGCGTATGTCCGGAGCCAAAGCCACCGGTATGTTTATGGTGTACAGTGCCCTTAACGGGGCAACCCTGAGCGTTTTGTTCATGGCCTTTACCCTGCCCTCCATTGCCACAGCCTTTTTTGTGGCTGCGGGCATGTTTGGGGGCATGAGCGTCTACGGCATGACCACCAAGCGCGATCTCACCGGCCTGGGCAGCTTTATGTTCATGGGGCTTATCGGCTTGATCATTGCTATGGTGGTTAATCTTTTCTTGCAAAACACCATGATGCAGCTGGTTATTAGCTGTGTGGGCGTAATTATCTTCACCGGTCTGACCGCCTTTGATACCCAGCGGCTCAAGGTCATGGGCGAATCCGCCCCGGCCGACGATACTGAAGCTGTCCGCCGCGCGTCCATTATGGGCGCTCTGACCCTGTATCTGGATTTTATCAACTTGTTTATCATGCTGGTCCAAATTCTAGGCGACCGCAGATAGCAAAAAAATGTATTCCAGGGAGCCTCCGGGCTCCCTTTTTTTTCTCATAATTCCTGGCTGAGAGCAGGGGTTCTCTATGCTGCACAAGGCTCATCCCTATTATCCGTTTATGCTGCGTGCCGGGCAACTGGCCGAACTCAGCCGGGGCGACACTTGCCCCAACCCCATAGTCGGCGCTTTGCTGGTTAAGGAGGGCCGGATTGTGGCCCAGGGGCGGCATTGCCGCTACGGCGGCCCCCATGCGGAGGTGGAAGTCTTGCGCATGGCCGAGCGCTTGGGGCTGAATGCGGCTGAATGCACCCTGGTAGTCACCCTGGAGCCATGCAACCATCACGGTAAAACCCCTCCCTGCACCGAGGCGATACTCCGGGCCGGAATCAAGCATGTGGTTATCGGTTTTGCAGATCCGACCAAGGCAGGCGGCGGGGCGGCATATTTGCGCGCGCGCGGCGTTACCGTGGAGACCGGCATAGCCGAGGATTATTGCCGGGGGCTGATCGAAGATTTTCTTCATTGGCAGCAATCGCCTTTGCCCTTTGTGACTTTGAAGTTCGGCGTCTCGCTGGATGGAGTCATTGCCGCGCGCAAGGGGAAGCGCGGTTGGATAACCGGCCCGCTGGCCCGGTGCAGGGTGCAGGAGCTGCGCTCCGCCTCGCAAGGCGTGCTGGTGGGCGGAAACACCTTGCGCGTCGATAATCCTCGTTTGACCTGCCGCCCGGCAGAGCTAGTGGCGGAAGGGGCGTTGGGCGGGGGGCTGGATTTTTTACCTCAGAGCTGCGTTTGCTTGCCGCCCCTGGCAATGGATGCGGCAGCAGTTCGGAACAGCGCTGAGCTTCCGGAGCTCGGCAGCATTGCGGGTCTTCCTTTTTTCCCGGCTGCCGGGCGGCTGAACAGCCCGGATATTCAGACGAGAAAGCAGCCGTTGGCAATTGTGGTCAGTTCCAGAATACCGGACCTTTCGGAAGACTATTATCTTTTTCAGGAGCGCCCGGAGGAGACCGTGCTGCTCACCGGGGCGGCTGCGGCGCAGTCGGCGCAGGCGGAATATTTGCGTGACCGGGGCGTGGCGGTTATTGCCCCGGCAAAGGCCGATGCTGCGGCTCAGGCGCAATCCGGTTTGTCGGAAGAGGTTATGTTTCATAATCTGTGCGTGTTGCGCGAAAAGTACGGCTGCTGGCGGATTCTTTGCGAAGGCGGCGCAGAGCTCGGGTTATTCCTGCTGGACAACGGCTTGGCTCAGAATTTAGAGTTGCACACAGCGCCGCGGTTCATGGCCAATGCCGAGGCCGTGTATCTGCGCCCGGCTGAGCCGGAAGGGCTGCCTGGCGCAGGCCGGAAGCTTCATCTTGTGCGTAACGGAAGTCTGGGCGATGATGCCGTGGCCTTGTATTCGGTTTCAGCGCATTCAGCATTTGAAAAAGTATAACTGCGCTGTTCGGATTTGCCGCTGAATCCGGGCCGCAAGCGAACATCGCCAGCAGAAAATGCTTAGCAGCGTAAAATGCTCTAGCCGCATAAAAAATGCCGAGGGTTTAAGTCATATGTTCACCGGTTTGGTTCAAGGTTTAGGCCGTGTGCGGCAATACCGCGCCCAGGGGGGAGAAGCCTTTCTGGATATTGCGCTTGAATTTTCCGCTACTGATATTGCCAAGGGCGAAAGCATCAGCGTTAACGGCGTGTGCTTAACCGTGGAAACTCCGCTCAAAGACGGTTTTCGCGCTTATGCCTCATTGGAAACCGCCACGCGCAGCACCCTGGGGAAATTAAAACAGGGCCAGAAAGTGAATATTGAGCGCGCGCTGCGGCTTTCCGACCGTTTTGGGGGGCACTTGGTTTCCGGTCATGTGGATGCGGTAATTTCCATTCTCGGCATGGCCTCTGTGGGCAGTTCACAAGTGATCACCTTTAGCCTGCCCCCGGAGCTGGCTGACCAGGTGGCGGCCAAGGGGTCGGTGGCCCTGGACGGCGTCAGCCTGACCGTCAACGATTGCGGCCCGGATAAATTTACCGTGAATGTCATCCCGGAAACGTTAAGCGCCACCATTGCGGCGCAATGGCAGGTCGGGGATGCGGTCAATCTGGAAACGGATGTGTTGGCCAAATATATTGCCCGGCAACTGGAAATGAATCTGTCCAAAGATAATGTTTCCGGAGCAGGCTTGGGAATGGAGTTTTTCAGGGAACACGGATTTTAATTTTATTCCGAAGCCTATGACCGCAGTGCTTTGCTTGGAGGGAGCATTGCTTGCGGTTAAGGCGGGTAGCGGGTTTGGCGTATGCTGGAAGACTTAAATACCGGCGCTTTGTATTTCAATGATCGACTGCAGGAAAGCCTGGAAGCGTTGCAGGTTTGTCCGCTTACAGTGGTTGAAGCGCCCATGGGTTATGGGAAAACCGTTGGGGTGCGAGAATTTTTACGGGGCCTGGAGAAGAGGGGCGAGGGCGCGGTTATTTGGGTTACTGTTTTTTCCGGCTGCCCCGAGTCTTTTTGGCGCGACCTGTGCCGAAAATGCCTGAAACGTTTTCCCCGGCGGCAAAAAGATATTCAGGCCATCTGCGACATAGGCTATCCCAAAGATTCCGTGCGGGAAGACGCTGTTTTCGAGATCATTCAGCAGTTGGATTTGCCTGAAAAAGTTTATCTGGTGATAGATGATTACCAGCTGCTGCCGGATCAGGGCGTGGGAAACGTATGCGAGCTTTTGGCGCAAGCGGAGATACCCAATTTGCACCTGGTGCTGATTACCCGAAATACTTACGGGGGCAAGCGTGAAATATTGCAGCTGAAAGGGCTGTATAATCATGTCGGACGCGATGCTTTTGCACTCACGGCGCAGGAGATAGCCGCTTATTATGCGCTTTGCGGCGTGGCGATTACTGAAGCCGAGGCCGAGGCGCTTTATGCGCAAACCGCCGGATGGCTGAGCGCCTTGTATTTATATTTGCTGCGTCATGCGAAAAACGGGGCCTCGGCCAGGCCGGAGACGCTCCAGGGGCTGGTTGACAAAGAGGTGTACCAGCCGCTGCGGGCTGAAAGCAAAGACCTCCTTTTTGCCGTGGCGCCCCTGGAATACTTTACGCTCGAACAGGCCGTTTACCTAGACCCCGGCGATGATACCGAAATTTTGCTTGATGAATTGCAAGAACGAAATTCATTTATAACCTTTGATGAGGTGTCCGGGCACTATAGCCTGCACAGCATTTTCAGAACTTTCATGCTGGAGCAATTGGGGCGTTTGCCCGTTTCGCGGCAGCGCTGCATTCATTGCAAAATCGGCGACTGGCATATGAGCCGTCATGAGGCGACCAGAGGGTTGGCCGCTTATTACCAGGCCGGGGATTATGAAAAGTTTTTGCAAATCCTGGAAGCGGATATGGCCAGCCATACGCTTGCGGACAATGATCACTTGTTCATCAAGTTTTTCAGGACCTGTCCGGAAGAAATAATGGAACGGCATATGTCGGCGGCTTTCAAGTTTGCCATTGCCTCTTTCAGCACGGGCAATACGCTTTTTTTCAAGGAGCAATGCGACTGGCTGACTAAAAAGTGCGCGGAAATTCCGGAAGATGACCCTGAGGTCGGCATCAGGCGCGGCGAACTGCATATTTTGCATTCATTTTTAGAGTTTAACGACATTTCCGCCATGTCCGCCCACCACCGCAAGGCCGGGGAGCTGCTCGGCGGACCTACGCGGCTGTATGGGCCTGGGGCGACTTGGACGCTGGGATCGCCGTCGATAATGTTCATGTTTTATCGGCAAAGCGGCTGCTTGCGGGATGAACTGGAAAAATTGCGCGAATGCCTGCCGATTTATCGGCGGCTGACCGGCGAGCACGGGGCCGGGGGCGATACGGCCATGCAGGCGGAAATTATGTATCAGCAGGGGGAGTTTGCGGAAGCCGAGATTTTAGCGCATAAAGCGCAGGCTCAGGCCATGGAGCACCGACAGCTGGGGGTGGCATTTTGCACCCTGTTTCTACGCATGCGCCTGGCGCTTGCCAAAGGCAAGCCGACTGAAGCGGAACTGCTGCTGAAAGAGATGCGCTGTTTGCTAAGCGAGAAACGTGACTACTATTTATTGCAGACCATTGATCTGTGCAAGGGGGCGGTTTACGGGGCCGCCGGGCGGCTTGGCGATATTCCCTGTTGGCTGAAAAACGAATCTGAAAAAAATACCCGGTTATTCGCCGTGGCTGACGGTTATTACTATATTGTCCATGGGCGGTATCTGCTCATGACCGGGAATTTCGCCAAGGCAGCCGGGCTGTTTGAGTATTTGCTGGAAGCGGGCAGTTTTGAGAAATACCGTTTGTTTGAAATTTATGCCTGCATATACATAGCCGCCGCACTCAAAGAACTTGGCAAAAAAGATACGGCTCAGGCCGTGCTGCGGCGGGCTTTGAAAACTGCACTTCCGGATATGGTGTACATGCCTTTTGTGGAAAACCATGACTTTATAAGCGACCTTCTGACGGAAATTAGCGCCGGCGCCGAGCCAGGCCCCGGCTTGGCGCGTATTTTCGAGCTGGCGGAGCGATTCGCCCCTGGGGTCTGATCACCCATGCGCTGGTTTTGGGCCGGAGCCGGTTTTGGCCTGCAAGTGGCGGCTCTGATCATCTTTTTGGCCTCTCTGCGCTGGCCTGCGTTGCAGCGGGGCAAAGTCCGCCGGACGGGCCTGGCGATCTGGAGCGCAGGCGCGGCGGGGGTTGCCGGGTTTGCAGTATATGATCACGATGTAACCCTGTTTTTGGGGCAGATGCTGGCTTGGCTGATTTATGCGATACTGGTTTTTAAAACAGGCAGATGAGCATGGCCCCGGCAAATCATAATACTAATTCCAAAGAGAAGCGCCTTGCCGCCAATTTGCGGCGTCGGCACCTGGTCAGCCGGATTCAGGCCAGAGTCATGGATCGGCCCACATCCAGGCGAATTTTTAAAACTTGCATCGGGTTTATCGTTCTGGCCGTGTTTATTTGGATTTATACGGTCCTGGATCTTGGGCACGCCTTGGAAACAGAATGGCTTGATGAGCGCATCCGCAGCCAGGGCAGAGTGGGCTGGCTGCTGTTTGTGCTGCTGGCCGCGACCATGACCGCCGTGGCCGGGCCGCGCCAACTGGTAAGCTTTGCCGGTGGATATTTATATAGCGCGCCCTTGGGCATAACTTTAGCCATAGCCGGAGCTTTGCTGGGCTGTATGGTCGATTTTTTTCTGGCCCGCTTTTTCATGCATAGTTGGGTAAAAAGGCGCATGGGGAAACAAATGCGCCGGATAAACTCCTACCTGGAGCGTGCGCCGTTTCTCATGACCATAATTATTCGTTTGCTGCCGGTGGGCAATAATACGGCCACAAGCCTGGCTGCGGGGTTGTCGAGCATATCGGCGTTGCCGTTTTTGGCGGGCTCGGCCATAGGCTACCTGCCGCAAACCATTATTTTCACGCTCTTGGGCAGCGGGCTGCAAATGGAGCAGACCGGCTACATTGCCGTCAGCGTACTTTTATTTGCGGTATCCATCGGTTTGGGCATTTATCTTTTTCGTCGGCTGCGTTTCAGGCTTTAACCCAATATAAAAATATCCCGGTAAATTCCTGTTCTTGTCTGTTGCTGCCGGATGATATACATTTGCTTATTACGGGTCCGGCAGAGGCCGCAATTTTACCGAAGCCCGTTGGAGAGTTGAATCATGGCCATTTGTACTGTTGAAGAAGCTATTGCCGAAATCAAGGCCGGTCGGATGATCATCCTGGTGGATGACGAAGACCGTGAAAATGAGGGCGACCTGACCATTGCTGCGGAGTACGCAACTCCGGAAATCATCAATTTCATGGTCACGCATGGCCGGGGCCTGGTCTGCCTGACCCTGGCGCCGGAACTGGCTGAAAAGCTGGAATTGCCGCCCATGAGCCGGAATAATAAATCCCGCTTCGGCACCAATTTTACGGTTTCCATCGAAGCCCGCCAAGGGGTGAGCACCGGCATTTCCGCCAAGGACCGGGCTACCACCATTGCTGCGGCGGTGGCTGACGGCGCTCAGCCTGCCGACCTGGTCTCGCCCGGGCATATTTTCCCCATCAAGGCCGAACCCGACGGCGTCCTGACCCGGGCCGGGCAGACGGAAGGCAGTGTAGACCTGGTCCGGTTGGCTGGTTTGAAACCAGCCGGGGTCATTTGCGAAATCATGCGTGAAGACGGCGAAATGGCCCGTTTGCCGGAGTTGACTGAATTTGCGGAAGCGCACGGGCTGAAAATAGCCACCATCCGGGATCTTATCCGTTACCGACTTGGCCGGGGCGAGACTTCGGTCCGCCGGGCGGCTGAGGCCAAATTGCCCACGGAATATGGTGATTTTAAAATCATTGCTTATGAATCCGGCATTTGCCCGGAAGGGACCAACGCCAGGGAAGCGCATCTGGCCTTGATTATGGGCGATATCAGCGGAACCGAGCCGGTGCTTACGCGGGTTCATTCCGAATGTCTGACCGGAGACAGTCTGCATTCTTTGCGCTGCGACTGCGGAAAGCAGTTGGATGCGGCCATGGCCGCCGTGGCCAAAGAAGGGCGCGGGGTTATTTTATACATGCGCCAGGAGGGCCGCGGCATCGGGCTGGTGAATAAAATTAAGGCGTACGCCTTGCAGGATGAAGGCCTGGATACGGTCGAGGCCAACACCCGCTTGGGATTTGCCGCTGATTTGCGTGATTATGGCGGGGGCGCTCAGATGCTGGTGGATTTGGGAGTGAGCAAAATGCGCTTGCTGACCAACAACCCCAAAAAGGTAGTCGGTCTGGAAGGCTACGGGCTGACCGTGGTCGAGCGGGTGCCTTTGGAGTTGGATACGGACCCGCACAACGAGCATTATATGCGGACCAAAAAGGAAAAACTCGGCCATTTGCTTAAATTGCAACATTAAACACAGGATACGACCATGTTGGACGGCATTAAAATTATTGAAGGCAAGCTGGACGCGCAAGGCCTGGATATAGCCATCGTGGCCTCGCGTTTTAACGAATTCATTGTGGACCGGCTCATCAGCGGCGCAGTGGATTGTCTTGTCCGCCACGGCGCAGACAAGGCCAATTTGACCATTGTCCGCATTCCCGGAGCATTTGAGCTGCCGCTTATCTGCAAACAACTGGCCGCTTCCGGGAAATATCACGGAATAGTGGCTCTGGGCGCGATTATTCGCGGCTCGACCCCGCATTTTGATTATGTGGCTGCCGAGGCCGCCAAAGGTCTGGCTCAGGTTGCTTTACAACATAGCCTTCCCGTGGGATTTGGGGTGCTGACCACGGATAACCTGGAGCAGGCCGTGGAGCGCGCCGGGTCCAAGGCCGGAAACAAGGGCGTGGAAGCCGCGCTGTCCGTGCTGGAGAGCATCCGCGTATCGCAGCAGCTCTAACCGCGCCGGGCCAGAATTTTGTGGAGCCTTGGAATAAATTATTAGCAATGAGTATTTATGAATAAAGAGAACGAGCCTGCTCAAGCCGCGCAAAGTGAAAACTCCGGACGCAGCTCGCGGCAAAGCCAAGCCGGTCGGGCATCCCGCCGCGGCCAACGGGCTGCCGCGTTTCAAATTCTTTACGGCCTGCATTTTTCAGAAATCACCGACGCCTTTGCCCTGGCGCAGGCCTTTGCCAATTCCCCCGACCAGCATGACGCTCACCCGCCGGATGAAAACGGGATGGCCCCGTACCCGCAGGGTTTTGCCTGGGAGCTGGTGCACGGGGTCTGGGCCAAACAGACCGAACTGGACGAAGTAATTTCCGCCCATTCCCGGAATTGGAAAATTGGGCGCATGGGCCGGGTGGAGCTCACACTTTTGCGCATGGCCGTGTACGAGCTTTTGTTTTTGCCGGACACGCCGCCCAAGGTGATAATTAACGAGGCGTTGGAATTAATGAGCGGGTTTGGCGACAGGAGCGCGCGCGGGTTTATCAACGGCGTGCTGGATGCCGTGGCCCGCGAGAAGCGGAGCAGTGAATGACTCCGCCCCCAGGCTGCATCGCTGCCATGCGATTTTAATCTCTGTCAGCGGCCAAGCTCAATTCTTGCAGTTTGAAATATAATTCCCGACCAATCCAGGCATCGGTGGCCGCATAAGTGATTTGCTGGCTGTGCAGGTTTTGCCCCGCCCAGTTGGAGCAGCGCGCGCCCTTGGAGATGCGCACCCCCAGCAGGTTGGCGGCCAGGCTGCGCAGGCCGTGCGTTTCCATGCCCAGGGCCTTGGCGGTGTCGCCCAGATCGACAATACCGGCTGGTTCAAAAGCGTGCAGCTTTTGCAGTTCGCGCATGTCGTCGTGAATGGCCACACCGGTTTTGAGAATATCCGGGTTGGACAAAATTTCACTGAGCATGTCGCCAAACGGCACCCAGGTCAGCTGGATTATGTAGACGGCATCGGCGGCAGCCAGTTGAACCACAGCCGGGGGATAATATTTGCCTTTGCGGAAAGCCGGACGGCTTTCGGTATCAAACCCCAGTATGCTTTCCTTGCCGAGCAGTTTGACGGTTTTCTTCAATTGGGCTTCGGTGCGGACAACTTCCACCGGACCTTCATAGCGCCAGACCGGAAGGGCGTTTATTTCTTCCTTGCTCAGTTTGCGTAGGTATTGTTCGGGAACGGGCATGGCGTCAGCTTTAGAGTAGTTTAACTTTAAAATGTTACAAAGCTCGAATGTCGAACGCTGTCTTTAAAACCAAAAGACAAAAAGACATTTTCCTTATAAATGCACAGAATCCCCTTGGATTTTGCGAAAGGCGCGCGCTGCTTGACCGCGCGCGGGCGCCGCTAAGCGGCGTCAGAGCATTTTATCAATCGTATAATTTCAATGTTAAAATGCTCTAGCAAATTAAGTTTTATTTTCCAAGGCAAAATTCTGCAAAAATCAAATCCAATACCTCGTCAGTGGCGATTTCTCCGGTAATTTCCGCCAAAATAGCGCAAATCAAATCGGTCCGCACGCCCAAAAGATCAAGCGGCACTCCGTCTTCGATATCTGAAAGCAGTTCGTCAAGCTCGGCCACGGCGCGAGTAAGAACCTGGCTCTGCCGTAAATTGGGGACCGGCAGCGGTTCTGTGCCGGGTTTGGCTTCCGTGGCTCCAAGCAGGCGGGTGCGGATTTCAGCAGACAATTCATCCAGCCCTGCACCGGTGCGGGCCGATATCTGGAGCCAACCGGCGTCTTTTGTCGGCGCCTGGCCGGGGGTATAGTGATCCGTAGGAATGGCCGCGGGAATCACATATTCCTGCACTGCGGGCAAGAGGTCAATCTTGTTGATAATGCCGAGTACTTTACCCGGCGCAAGGCTGGCCAGCTCTTCGGCCTCGGCCTGCATGGCCGTTTCGCCCGGGGCATGGCTGATGTCGGTAACCCAGAGCACCAAATCTGCTTCTTTGATTAATTGCCTGGACCGGCGCAGGCCCTCTTTTTCCACCGGCTCCTGCGCTTCCCGCAACCCGGCTGTGTCCACCAGGCGCACCGGCAGCCCGTCCAGATTGAGCGTTTCCTCCAGCCAATCGCGAGTGGTCCCCGGATGCGGGGTGACAATGGCCCGCTCCCGCCCAAGCAGCGCGTTCATCAGGCTGGACTTGCCCACATTGACCTGACCGGCCAGGACCACCAGAGCGCCCTGGCGCACGAGTCTGGCCCGCTCATACCCGGCGGCCAGCTCAGAGCAGGATTTGCGGATGGCGGTTACTTCGCCGGTTAGCGCTTGACGCGGCAAGGTGTCCACGTCTTCTTCCGGAAAATCGACGGCCACAGTCATTTGGGCGCTTAAAACCAGCAGGCGGTCATGCAAGTGGCGTATGCGCGCGCCCATAAGCCCGTTGAGTTTATCCTGAGCCAGACGTAAGGCTTCCTGCGATCCGGCCTCAATACATTCCGCCACAGCTTCAGCCTGACTTAAGTCCAGCCGGTTGTTTAAAAATGCACGGCGGGTAAACTCCCCCCGTTCCGCCTGTCTGGCCCCGGCGGCAAAAACCGCCGCAAGCACGGCCTGCGAAACGGCCAGCCCTCCATGGGTGTGAATTTCGGCGGTATCTTCTCCGGTAAAAGTGCCCGGACCAGGCATAAACACCGCCAAAACCTCATCCAGTATTTGCCCGTGCGCGTCGGTAATCTTCCCGTGGTGCATAACGCGAGGCGCAAACCCGGAAAATTTGCGGTTGGCGGGTTGAAAAATGCTTTGCAGAATACTTTTGCTGTCCGGGCCGCTGATGCGGATAACTGCTATTGCCCCGGCGCCCGGCGGGGTGGCAATGGCGGTGATGGTCTCGGCAATGTATGGAGTGGGCGAGTCGGGCATATAAAAACAATATC
>CAZNBK010000019.1:0-16059 GCA_964571105.1 uncultured Desulfovibrionaceae bacterium | reverse complement strand
GATTGTCGGCGCTGGGGAGTAAATCCTGCGGCTTCACGCGCTGGCGGTGTTGCGCTTGGTCGGGGCATTGTATCAAGACGTTTAATATTGAAATGCGCCGACTTTTCCCGCTGTACACTAAAAGCATAAGCAGGCAGCTCCTCCCGGTCAAGGCTAGGGCTGACTCGGCTTGCCCAAGGGGTTAATTTCTGGTTGCGGTCTGGGTTTTGCCGACTTTGATTTCCGCTGCTTTTTCCTTGTTCTTGGGCGGGCGCTGGCTGACAATTACGCCCAGGATGACCATGGCGCAGGCCGCCCACTGGATGGAGGTCAGCTGTTCGCCGAGAAAGAGCACCCCCGAGGCCACGGCGAACACCGGCACCAGGTTCAGAAGGCCCGCTGTGCAGGTGGCGGGCAGGTTGCGCAGGCCGTAGTTATACAGCAAAAAGCCTGTAAATGTGCCTACAATGCCCATGAAAACCAAGGACAGCGTGGGGATGAGCGGCCAGGCTTCGGGCACGGGCACGCCGGGCATGAACAGCATGCCCAGGAAAAACACCGAGCCGAGCGAGGTTTGCAGGGCGGCGATGAAAATGGTCGGGTACAGGCCTTTAAGGCGTTTGATGCAGACCAGGAAGATGGCGCCCATGGACAGGGACAGAATTTCCAGAATGTTCCCCAGCACGGGGTTGGGCGCGGAATCCGTGGCTTCGGAGTTGTGGCTCAACAGAAGCACCCCGGCCACGGCCACCGCAAACCCCAGCAGGGCTTGCGGGCTTGGGCGCTCGTGCAGAAAAACCAGAGCCACTGCGGCCATGAGCACCGGGTTCAGAGCCACGATCATGCCCGCCTGTGAAGCCGTGGTGTAGACAAGAGCATAAGCTTCAAACGTGAAGAACAGGCATGGCTCGCAAAGCACCATGATGGCCAGGATGGGAATATCAGAGCGCAGCACCTTGACGCGGCGGATTTGGTTCCAAAACAGCCCGAACATGGCCGCTGCCAAAGACAGGCGGACAAAGGTAACCCAGAAGACATGGTAGTAATCCAATGCGTTTTTAACGATGGTAAACGCGCTGCCCCAAAGCAATGACAGAGCGATAATCGCCAGGGTGGGCATGAGGAAGTTCTTCTTCTGTTCGGTCATAACTGCACCAGTAAATTCTTTTCCTTTTTATTATATGGATTTTGAGGCCGGGTTGTCGGCCTTGTCGGTGTTTGCCCCATTCGGGGCGGCTTTAATTTTTACCGGGGCGCGCTGGCTGATGAGCACTCCGGCGATGACTAATCCACTCGCAGCCCATTGCAGCGACGTTAAATGCTCGTCGAGCAGTGTTACCCCGAATATGACCGCAAAAACCGGCACCAGGTTGATAAGCCCGGCAGCCCGGGCGGCGGGCATGCCGGACAGCCCGTAATTATACAGACTGATGCCCAGAAATGTAATGAACACGCCCAGATAGATCAGGGCCAGGGTGGGGACCAACGGCCATTCGCTGGGCCATTCCACGCCGGGCGTAAACACCAGCCCGAAGAAAAATATGGCCCCGCCAACGGCCTGCCAGGCTGCCAGAAATGTGGGCGGGTAATTGCCTTTGAGCCGCTTGATGCAGACCACAAAACCGGCGGCGGCGCACATGGCCAGGCCCTCAAGAATATTACCCAGCACCGGGTAAGGCGCGGAATCGGTGGCTTCGGCGTCGTAGCTGAGAATCATCACCCCGGCAATGGCCACGGCAAACCCCAGCCAGACCATGGGCGAAGGCCGCTCGTGCAGAAATACCAGCGCGCCCACAGCCATGAACATGGGGGTGAGAGCCACAATCATGCCCGCCTGCGAGGCGGTGGTAAAATAGAGCGCGTAGGCTTCAAAAGCGAAGAACAGGCACGGTTCGAGAAAGATCATCAGCGCAATAAGGGGGATGTCGCTCTTGATTACCTTGACCTTGCGAAAACCCCGGTGAAAAAAGATGCCGAACATTGCCGCAGCCAGGGCCATGCGGGTAAATGTAACCACAAAGGCATGGTAGTGGACGAGAGCCACTTTGATCATGGAGAATGAGCCGCCCCAGAGAATGGTGATGATAATCAGGGCCAAGGTCGGCCAGAAAGTGTTTTTTTGCTGTTTCAACATAAAAATTAAGCGATTATCAAGAGATTTTCTCCTGAATTGAAGCGCTCCCCGTGCGTTTCACTCCAGCCGGAAACGTACAAAAAGGCGCTGTTAAAAAACTCGGCGCTGTGCGAATCCAAGTCTGGCTATCGGCTCCGTAAATCATTATTCAAAACAATGCAACCAGGGGCTGCGCGCCCCTGGACCCCGGCAGGGGATGATCCCCTGCACCCCATTAGGGAGTCGCACATCTGGCTTTGCCCGCAGGGGAGCGGCCTCCGATCGTTGGCCAAAGATTTTTGGGGGTAGGGTTTTGCAAGAAAGGTTCAGGCTCTTGCTGCCGGGGAAACGACTGGAATTCCGAGTGTCCCGGGAGGGATACTTTTTGCGGGCTGGCAGGGTTTTTGCTACAGGTACGGCAGGCAATGGCCCGTTGACGTTAAATTGACCAATAACCCGTCAGGCAAGGCAGATGTTCAAATTCAAGCTGCAACAAGTGCTCGATTATCGCTCTCAGCTGGAAGACCAGGCCAAAATGGCTTTGGGCAAAGCTTTGGCTGAGCTTGCTTCCCAGCAAAAAATCGTCGATGATTTGCAGGTGGAAGTAATGAGCACGCTCAAGCGCGGCTACGGTGAACTGCTCACCTCTGACGAGCGTTGGATGCTGGACAATTACCTGCGCCGCCTCAAGGCCGACCTGGAAATCGCCAACCGCCGCCTGAACGAACTCGACCTGGAAGTGCACCGCTGCCGCTCCGATCTGCTCCGCAAGAGCCAGAGCCGTCAGCTGCTCGATAAATTGCGCGACAAACAAAGGGATAAATACAACCATGAAGAAGCCCTCAAAGAACAGTACGCCCTCGACGAAATGGCGGCCATGCGGCGGAAAATTCACGCTATCTAGGCTGTGCCGTTGGCTGGCCCTGGCTGTGACGGTTAAACTGGCCGTGTTCTTTATCCTGGCCGGTAATTTTTCTTTTCAGGAGCCGGTGGTCGAAGACAACATCGCCGGTAATGGAGTGGTTAATCTGGCCGATATCTCGGCCCTTAGCGAAGCCAAAGCCCAGGACGCTAACGCCCAGGGAGCCAAGGACCAGGACGAGGCCGCGCCGGAAGGGGAAACCGCAGCCGATCCCGGCCCGGCAGTGGACAGCGCTTTGGGCAATGCCGCTGCAGGCACCGGCAACGAGCCTCTAGACGGCATGGGCGGCCAGGCCGATGCCATGCTTCGCGACGCCCTGGAACGCCGCGCCGCTGACTTGGACCGTCGCGAGGCCGAACTCATGCGTCTCGAACAGGCGCTTAATGAAAAAATACTGAACATGCAGGCCATGGAAGCCCGCATTGAAACCATGCTCCGCGAAGCTCAAACCCAGCGCGATGAAAAAATGCGTCATTTGGTTGACGTGTATTCCAACATGAAGGCCCAGCAGGCCGCCGCAGTGCTGGAAACCCTGGACGAACGCACGGCGGTGCAAATTTTGGCCGGCATGCGCGGGCGTCAGGCCGGAGACATTCTCACCTATGTGCGCCCCGAAAAAGCCGCTCGCCTTTCTGAAATGCTCACCCGTATGCAGATTCCGTTTCAATAAACAAAATTGAGCGGGGGGGGGAACCTCTCTTGAGGTTTCCTCCCCCGGCCCCCCACCTTCCTGAACCCCGATTTGGGGTGTTTTTTATGTTTGCGAGGCAGGACGCCGAGCCGAGAGGTATACGCTAAAAAGAGCGTGCGGGGCAGGCTGAGAGCATCGAAAGCCTGCCCCGCACGTATGAGGGGTGTAGACATGCATGGGCTAAAACTCGCTGCATCAAGTTCTTGGAGTTTGTTCGACACACTCCGGCGCCCATACACATGGGGAAGTTGCTGTGGGGGCGGTTTGTCTGGCCCCCGGTAAATCTGTTTTGCCGCTATAAGGGAAAAGTGTTTTTGCCTTTTGGCTCCAATGGCAGCATTTCAAAGTTGACCTGATATATAGTGTGCATGGTCAGGCGTTAAGGAGCACGGGTGACGCCTGACCACGCACTAACCTGGAAGTCACACATGGGCGGGCAAGGCCATGGGCATCGGGAAATCCGCCAGCGCATGGGCGGGGGATTTTTTCATGCGCGGCAGTGCCCTCAGGCCGGGGAACCACTCCACGGCCTGGGAGGATGAGCCGGTGCACACCCTGTTTCTTCCAAGTTTTTTAGCCAAATAAAGTTTTGAATCGGCATTGGCGATCACCTCCCCCAGATTGTTGACCGCCTTGGTCCAGGCGTCCACTCCGGCGCTGACCGTGATGTGTACGGTTTTGCCGTTGCTGAGTTTAAAAGGTGTTTCCGCAATATGCCGCCTGACGCGTTCGGCAACACTGGTGGCTTCTTCCAGGGTAATGCCGGGCATGATCAGGGCAAATTCTTCGCCGCCCCAGCGGAAAACCCGGTCGGTTTCGCGCAGGGATTCGTTGACGGTCTGGACCACATGGCGGAGAATGGCGTCTCCGGCGGTGTGGCCGTGCCGGTCGTTAATGCGTTTGAAATGGTCGATGTCCATCAGCGCGATACTGAAAGGCGCGCCGCTGCGTTCAGACTGGGCCAGTATCCACTTGAGGTGGTTTTGGAAGTCGCGCCGGTTGCCGATGCCGGTGAGGGGGTCGGTAAAGGCGAAGCGTTCCAGACGGTCAAGAGTCTGATACAAGGAATCGTCTGCCCGGGAGCGGATAAACTCCACTATCCAGAAAAAGGCGAAGGTCAGAATGGTGGAAGCCATGAACCGGGCGCGAAAACCGATGGAGAATTCATTGCCGAAATTTTGTCCCGCCGGTGGAAACAGCAGTACAGTCAGAATAAAGAAAAACAACAGAAAGAGAATTAACGCCAACCGGCGGGACATACAAAAAACTACCAGGGGCGGCACGAACATGAACCAGAACAGCGCGGAACCGTCGGGGTTTTTGTCGTACAAGAACAGAAAAGCGCTTAGAGCGATAAAATTTATCCCGGACAGGAAGAGCAGGATGGGTGCGTTTTGGTTGTGGCTTAGGCGGTAGAGGGCGAGCATGGGCAGCACCGCACCGAGCGCCAGCCCGGGCAGGGTAGTGTAGCGCCCTTCCAGCAGGTTAAAAACAAAGAAAACGGCCATCAGGCTAAGCGACGATAAGCATAGCACCATGGCGCTGGTATGCTTGAAGCCGTTATACCGCAAATGATCGAAAGAGGAATATACGCCGCCTGCGTCAGCGTTGTCCTCACAGGCATGATGTAGTGCTGTGTTCATTAATAATTCCTTCTCACCCGGATAATCCGGCCCCCCCAAGGTTCGTCCGGAAATAACTAGAGCAGTTATCGCTTGCCAAAGGTTTCCGGCGAGTAACGTAAACTTAAACCACGATACGCGTAGTGCCTTTGGGTATCGCCACGGCAACGCGTAATTTTATTTTTCTGTAAAACCGAACGTGCAAACCTTTCACGCAGATGGCTATACCCTTCATTCCCTGCCGCCATCGCGTTTTCCAATTAAACTTTCTCAAATGCTGAATGGACTAACCCCCAAGACCATGTTCGCATCGGCCTTCCTTTGGCAGGGCCGGGACAACCCAAAAGCCCGACCCTGCACCGGAAGGCAAGGAGCACACAGCTGTAAAATTGTCCGCTAGGCGGGCTGGAAAGAGGCCGCCGGTGCTCCGTTGGTGATTATAAATTTTTTGTCATACACACTCTGGGCATTCCCAAAAGTCGGCGGCTGAAATGTTCCAACCGCTGCGGTTTATGGTTTCGCTTGCTTGATACTTTTCCAAAAAACTCACTTTTCAGCTTAAATGAAAATATCACCAAACAAATATGCGCAAATGACTATACCTTTATCTAACTCATGTGCAAATGCATGGCAAGTGCTTTTTAAAAAAATAGTTAAAAAAAATACAGACAGGCCGTGGCGTAGCGCCGGGCACTCCGGAAAAGATCTGTATTTTCACAGTGTTGCAGAAAACTTCCCGCTAACCCTTAACAGACGTTGAAAATAGATTTGCCAATATGTGACTATAAAAATGAAGATATTTTCAGGGTAGAGCAGGTAAGTTTGCTGCATATTTTTGGACAAGGGTGCGTGGAGGCTCTGATAAAAAATAGCTCGGAAATTGCCTTTAGGCATTTTAACCTTGAAATTATACATTAAGCCAAAATGCTCTGACGTTGTCAGGGCGGCAAGCCGAGAGGTATGCGATACGGATGAGGTCCGCAGAACGCCAGGCGGCGGCAGATTAATGAATGCCGGTTAGCGGCGTGCGGGTATTTTGCTGCTGATCTCACAGGGGCAGTCCGGCTGTCCGGGCTGCTCGGTCCGGGCAGCAATATCAGGCAAACCTTTTGGCACATGGGCGCGGCAAGGCACAGACAAGCGTGTCGATAATGTTCGGACGTTTGCATGAAGTTTGATAATATATGGAGTTTTTCAAGACGCGCAATTTGTTACTATGGATTTTCTCTTTACTATGCGCGCCGGTGCGGTTAGCGTCATTACCAGAAATCAAATAACACCGGACTCATTTGGGGGTCCGGTAACCGGCCCGGTGGTGGGTGGGCTGTCCAACAAGTGGGAGGTATTATGGCTGAGAACAACTATAATGTGCCTTTTCAGGACAATCCTGTGGATGGGGCACAAAAGCGCCTGGAACAGCTCGGTTACAAGCAGGTGCTTGATCGTCGGCTGTCGGTGTTTGGCAACGTGGTCATGGGCTTGTCCAACGTTGCTCCGGTTATGGCCGCTTTTCTTTACGGCCTGGCCGCGTTCACCGTGGCTGGAACCGGCGCCATCGGCGCGGCCTGGATGCAGGGCATCAACGTCTGCCTCATCGGCCTGATTCTGGCCGAGGCAGGCTCCATTTACCCCGTGTCCGGCGGATTGTATTCCCTGGTTAAGTATATGCTGCCCAGGCCCCTGGCCTTTATCGCGGTATTTACGTTTATGATCCAGGCCTTCATTTATCCCCCGGCCATTTCCATGGGCGTGGGCATCTATCTGCAAGAGCTTTTCCCCGGGCTGCCCCAGACTGAGCTGGCCACCAGCGTGATCGCGGCCATTGCCCTGATCCTGTCCCTGATCATCGGCCTGAACAATATCGTCACCAGCAACCGGGTGGCCAAATTCTTCCTGGCCCTGCAAATGTTGGTCATTTTTGTCTTCCTGTATATTTGCTTCGCCAATCCCGTGCGTCCGCTCAGCGAAGTCATGTTCGATCCGGTCCTGCTCGGTGAGGACGGCCTCAGCCTGGCCCCGGTTTCGTTCATGGGCGTATTGCTCGGCCTGGGCATCATGTGTGCGGCCATTGACGGCTACGGGGCTTCTCTGGGCTTCTCCGAAGAAACCAAGGGTTCCTGCCGCAACGTGGGCATAGCTGTTCTGGTTACCGCCCTGTGCACCGTGTTCCTGGTGGTCATCTGCATGACCATGGGAGCCATTGCCGCGCCCGACCTGACTACCTTCCTGAGCTCTTCTTCGCCTTATCTGTATATTGCCCAATATCATATGGGCGATCTTGGCGCGGATTTGTTCAACATCGGTATCATCATTGCCTCGTTCAGCTGTCAGACCGTGGTTATCACTTATATGTCGCGCGTTATTTTTACCGGCGCTCGCGACCGCATCTGGCCCGAGCCGGTCAACAGATTCCTCGGCCAGGTTTCCAAAAAGCAGACCCCTTGGGCCTGTACCGTGGTGGTGGGCATCATCTGTTCGCTCATGGTTTTCTCCAACACCCTGGTCGACCTGGTTACCTATGGCGGCATGTCCGCAGCCATTGTGTATATGCTGGTGTCCATCGGCTTCATTAACAGCCGCCGCAAGTTCCCCAAGATGACCCGGCCTTTCCGCATGCCTTTGTTCCCCATTCCGCCCATTCTGGTCATCTGCTTCCTGTTTATCGCCATCGGTTCGCAGGAAACCAACCACCAACTGGTGGTCGGCTCATTCGTAGTTGCAGCTCTGCTGTATTATTTCCTGTACATCCGGCCGCGCGACATCCGTGAAGGCCGTAAAGACGATGAGTTTCAGTCCTAGGAGGTACGCCTTATGAGTAAGCATATTCTCATTGCCGGGCGCGATAACCGCGCAGCCCAGGCCGTGGCCGAGGCCCTGGTCAAACGCGGCTGCAAAGTTACAGCCCTTTCCGACGACGGCGTTTGCGCCTGCGGGCCGCATGCCGGTTCGGTATGCACCTGCACGGGCTTCAACGACCGTGACGCCGTGGGCAAGTCTGTGGCTGAAGTGGAAGCCAAAAACGGCCCCATTGACGCCATGTTCATCAGCATCCCGGCCCAGCCCGAAGCGCCTTTCGCTTTTGCGGATACGCCGCTGGATTGGTGGCAGGGGCGTCTCGACGCCTGGCTGCTGACCACGGCCAATCTCTGCTACCATGTGGGCAAGTCCATGACCGCCCGCAAAGCGGGCCGCATTGCCGTGCTTTCGCCCGACTTTAAAAACGTCAAGGGCGATTGCGTTATGGAAGCTGCCGCTGCCGGCACCCTGCACGGCTTTATCAAGAGCTTCGGCTCTGAAGTGGCTGCCGACAACGTGCTGGCCAACGTCATCTTTGCCAATATTCCGCTGGATCTCGATGTGGTGGCCGACACCGCCGCCTATCTCTTCCTGGACGACTCCTACACCGCCGCCCAGGTTATCTCGCTGCACGGGAGGGACTAACAATGTATATCTATCCTGAACTTAAAGATCAGGCCGTGTTGGTTACCGGCGGCACCCAGGGTATTGGCGAGGCCATGGCTCGCAGCTTTGCCGAACAAAAAGTCAAACTGGCCATCAACGGGCGCAAGCTCGACGCCAAAGTGCAGAAAGTGCTCGACGCCACCGGCGCTTATCCGGCCATGGGCGATCTTTCCGACACCGCGTCCGCCAAGCGCATCGTTGAAGAGACCATTAAGCAATTCGGTCGCATCGACGCGCTTATCTGCAATGCGGCAGGCATGACCATGAAGCCGTTCCTGGAACAGGATTACGCTTCCTGGCGCAAGCAGATCGACATCAACCTGACCGGACACATCGCCTGTATTCAGACGGCGCTGCCCCATATGCTCAAGCAGAAGCGCGGCACCATTGTGCTCATCTCTTCCTTCTTCGGCACCCTGGGCTGGGAAAACGCTTCCGGCTACGGCTCTTCCAAGTCCGGCCTGCTGCACCTCGGGCAGTACCTCGACCGTGAATACGGCAAGCAGGGCATTAATACCTGCATCATCGTGCCTGGGGTTATCCGCACCCCGCAGCTTCAGGTGGACGCCGACGACCTCGGCGTAACCATTGACGAAGTCTGCGACATCTACGCCAAGGATATTCCCATGCACCGCGTGTCCGAACCGGCGGAAGTCGCCGCCATGGCCGTGTTTATGTGCACCGGCTCCGGCGGGCGCGGCCTTTCCGGACGCCATGTTCAGGTCAGCGGCGGGGCATATAGAAGCACGCCGTATTATGTGTAGATTGTGTAATTGATACCTCCGGCGTTCAGGAGGGGCGCGCAGCCCCTCCTGGACCTCCCGCGGCAGGGGATAATCCCCTGCACCCTGATTGGGAGAGGAAGAAAAAAACACTTATCCCGGTGGCGTGAAATATGTCATGGGGTGTAAACCAGAACAACAAACGGCCCGGTGGCGTGAAATATGCCACGCAGTGTGCACAGTTCATGACGCCGGAAAGTTTAAATAGTTCTATACGGAGAAATCATGGGTAAATTACAAGGACGCGTTGCAGTGGTTACCGGCGCCAGCCGTGGTATCGGTCGCGGCATTGCCGTGGCTTTTGCCAAAGAAGGGGCCGATGTTGTATTCACCTATTACGCCAATAAAAAAGCCGCTGACGAAACGGCTGAAATGATCTCCAAATACGGCGTGAAAGCGCTGCCCGTTAAATGCGACGCCGGCAGCGAAGCCGAGGTCAAGGCCCTGGCCGAGCAGGTGCGTAAAGAATTCGGCAAAATCAATATTCTGGTCAACAACGCCGGCACCATCGGCGCGGAAAAGCCCATTACCGAAATTACTTCGGAAGAATGGGACCACGTCATCAACACCGACCTGCGCGGCGTGTTTCTTAACTGCAAATATCTCATTCCGCTGATCACCCGCGGCAACCCCGTGGGCAAGGTCATCAACATTTCTTCCGAACTGGCCTCCAAGGGCCGGGCCAATTATTCGCCCTACACCTCGGCCAAGGGCGCGGTGAACACTCTTACCCGTTCCCTGGCCCTGGAATACGCGCCCGACCTGCTGGTCAACGCCATTGCCCCCGGCCCCATTGAAACCGACATGATTCTGGCCGACATGCTGCCGGAATGGATCGAAAAGGAAAAGGATATCCCCTTGCGTCGTCTCGGCAAGGTCGAAGAAATCGGCGCGGCTGCCGTGCTCATGGCTTCCGATGAAGGCAACTTCATCTGCGGTCAGGTCTTCGGCGTCAACGGCGGCGCTGTGTTTATTCAGTAAGATATGATGAATCGGGGGGAGGAAGCCGCAAGGACGCCTTTATAGATATAGCTCGTCTTTGCGTCGCGCAGGACGAGCGGGCCTTGAGGTTTCCTCCCCTGTACCCCCACCTTTCTTAACCTCAATTGTTTTTGGGGTAATGGGCATGGTAAGCGGGAATTTACGGTCAAAGCGATGAGGCCGCAAACCTGCGGGGTGGGGCAAGCCGTCAATCCCTAATTAGGGTCCAGGGGCTAAGCCCCTGGCTGGTGCAGGGCGCGCAGCCCTGTAAAGGGGTATTAAATAATGACAGTACAAATGTTTGAAATGAACTGGCAGGAGTTCCGCGACAAGCTGAAAAGCAATGCCCCGGTCATTCTGCCCATCGGCTCCACCGAGGCGCACGGTCTGCACCTGCCCCTGGGGGTGGACGTGATTATTTCCAACGGTTTTGCCGAACTTTTGGCAGAAAAGGTGGGTGGGGTTACCGCGCCGCCCATCATGTACGGCTACAAGGGCGAAACCGGCGGCGGACCCATTTACCAGGGGTCGCTGGAACTGAACGCCAACACGCTGATCAACCTGGTTTACGACGTGCTGGAAGAGCTGGTGGCCGACGGCGCTAAAAATATCTTCCTCATGAACGGACATTTTGAAAACGAAATGTTCCTCCTGGAAGCCATGGACATGATTACCAAGAAGCATCCGGGCGTGAAAATAGTGGAAACCGCCTGGTGGGATCAGTTCAGCGACGACCTCATTGCCAAGGTCTTTGACGAAGTGCCCTTCCCGGGCTGGGCCGTGGAGCATGCGGCCATTGCTGAAACCTGTCTGGTGATGCATTTCCGGCCCGAGCTTGTGCGCATGGACAAGTTTGTGGAAGAAGACCAGATTCGGGTGCTCAGTTACCATGTCTCGCCCATCAAACGGGAAATTTATCCCAGCCGGGGCGCGCCATCTACCTCGCGCAGCTCTTCCCCGGAAAAGGGCAGGCTCATTGTCGAGGAAGTGCTCAAGGGCTTTGAAGCCGTGGTCCGCGAGGAATTCGGCAGATAATACCAACAACCCGGGAGGGAAAACCATAAGGACCTGAGACCCTTAAGGTTTCCCCTCCCGGACCTTCCCTTCCTTAACCCCAGTTGCGAGTGGGGTTGATTACACAGCCGGTGTTATGACAGCGGCTTTTTTTGCACCCTCGCTTTAAAATCCTTCAGGCAAAGTCCGAAGGCCGCTTCCTGCCGGTTACGCCAAAATGTCCCAATCCCTAATAAGGGTGCAGGGGCGAGCCCCTGCCCGCTTCCTGCCGGTCACGCCGAAGCGGCTTAATCCTTAATAAGGGTGCAAGGATTAGCCTGCCTGGTTGCCTTTTGTGGGGGCGGTTTGTATATAGATAAAAAGGGACCCCGCTGGGGGGTGATAATTATTTTCCCGGAGGCTGCTTGTGTATACTGCCGCGATGCTGGTTTTAGCGGTGCTGCTGGTGTGTTTGAACGGTTTTTTTGTGGCTGCGGAATTTGGTTTTGTAAAAGTGCGCAAAACGCAACTGGAGCTGTTGGCCGCCAACGGCGACAAACGGGCCAAAAGCGCGCTGTTCGGCGTAACTCACCTGGACGCGTATCTGTCAGTTTGCCAATTGGGCATTACCCTGGCCAGCCTCGGCCTGGGCTGGCTGGGCGAACCGGCTGTGGGCCAGGCATTGCGCCCGGTGCTCGAATTTATGGGTATCAGCAATCCGGCTGTGCTCTCGTCCATTTCCGTGGCCGTGGGTTTCAGCATTATCACCTTGCTGCATGTGGTTTTCGGCGAGCTGGCCCCCAAGTCCATTTCCATCCAAAAGGCTGAAAGCGTAGTGCTGCTGCTGGCCAGACCCATGCGGCTTGTGCATACGCTCTGGCTGCCTTTGGTAACGGTCATGAACGGCATTTCCAACGCCTTTCTGCGCCTGGTGGGCATCCATCCGGCCTCGGATACCGAAGCTTCGCATTCGGCTCAGGAACTGCGTATGCTGGTGGTGGATTCCAGCCGTCGCGGCGAGCTGGACCGGGGCGAAGGGCGGCTTTTGGACAATATTTTTGCCTTTTACGATAAAACCGCCAAAGATATCATGCTCCACCGCACCGATGTGATCAGTTTTGATGTGAATACGTCGCGTGATGTTTTTTTGCAAACCGCCCATGAGAGCGGGCACACCCGATTTCCTGTTTATGAAGATAGCCGCGACAATATAGTCGGCTTTGTGCATATTCGGGATGTACTGCACGGGCACCAGGCTTCGTCACTGGCCGGGATGGTGCGCGCGCCCTTTTTTGCTTACGAATTGATGCACTTGGACAGGTTGCTGACGCTCATGCAGAAAAATCATCAGCAGTTTTGTACCGTGGTGGACGAATACGGCGATTGGCAGGGCATCTTGACCATGGAGGACCTGCTGGAGGCGATTGTCGGCGACATCCAGGACGAGTTTGATAATGAAGACCAGGAAGTGGTGCAGGAGCGACCTGGGGTGTATTCCGTATCTGGCGACCTGTCCCTTGATGAACTGGCCGAGCATATCGACATAAGCTGCACGGACCCGTCCCTGGATCAGTATAAAATCATCGCCGCTCATTTTCATGAAATCCTGGATCGCATTCCCGAGGAGGGCGATACCATTGAGCTTTGTCATAAACGGTTTACCGTGACCCTAATGGAGCGCAACCGCGTCCGCCGGGTGCGAGTGGAGGAAGAAGGCGAACCGGGAGGGGAAACCCAAAGGGAGTCTTCATAGATATAGCCCGCCTTCGCGTAGCTCAGCATGGCAGGGCCGGCGACTTGGGGGGGGGGCGCGAAGGAACGATGTGGGAAAGCGTTTGATTAGAATATCGAGATCGGCGGCTTCCGGTAAGTGACCGTTAGTCACTTCCTAACCGGGGGGCGAGGGATCATTCCCTGCGGTCTTCTGCGTAGCGCTGCTTTAGTCTTTCCAGTCTTTCCCACGATTCGCGGATGCGCTCCGGAAGGATGCGTCCGGCAAGGATGTGGTCCATTAGTGCGGCGTGGGCCGTATCGGCCATGTTCGGGTCGTGGCTTAAGTTGTTGCCGAAAATGAGCAGGTCGGCCCCGGCTTCAACGGCCAGGTAGATGGATTCGCTCAAGGAATAATGGCTGGAAATAGCCCCCATGTTCAGATCATCTGTTGCGATGACGCCTTGCCAGCCAAGTTCATTGCGCAAAAGACCGGTGAGCAGTTTGGGGTTGAGTGAAGCGGGCAGTGGGCCGAAGTCTGTGCCTGCGTGGTGTTCAAGGGTGACATGCGCGGCCATGATCATGTCGGCATAGCCTTCAGAAATCAGCACCCGGTAGGGGGTGAGTTCGTTGTGCTGCCAGGTGGCCCGATGTCCGTGAATTCGTTGTGGGTGTCGGAACGGGCCGAGCCGTGGCCGGGAAAATGCTTGAGGCAGGAAATGATGCCGTTGTCGTTGAGCGCCTCGACATAGGCGCGGGTGTGCGCGGTGACCAGATGGGGGGCGTCGGAAAAGGCGCGTTGCAGTCGTCCTATGGCGGGGCTTTCCGGGTGATCCAGATCCACGCAGGGAGCGAAATTCAGGTTGAATCCGGCTTCGGTCAACTGGCCGGACAAATCGCGTATCTGAGTATAGGTGTGCGCGGCGCTGCCTGCGCCAAGCTTTTGGGCCGAGGGCCAGGGCACGAAGCCGTGCCGGGCCGTGAGGCGCTGCACTTGTCCGCCTTCCTGGTCCACAGCCACAAATATATTGCCGGGTGCGGCGGCACGCAGTTGACTGATGAGGTTTTTAACCTGCTCCGGCGAAGCGATATTGCGGGGGCCGCCGCTTTCCACATCACGGCTGAACAGGATGACCCCGCCGATTTTTTGTTCGGCCAGGGCCGTGTAGATGTCATCCTGGGGGGTAACGTCCATCCCCCGGAAACCGAGCATGAGCATGCTTCCGGCCATGATAGAGATATCCGGATAGCCGGTATCGGGTTCCTCAAAAGCCGTTGCCGGTCCGCTGGCCGCGTTCAGATAGAGGAGGCAGAGCAGGGCGGCGGCAAAGAAAGCGCCCGGGCTGCGGAATGTGGCGGCAGGATAATGCATCTATAATTTGTAGCTCCTGCCGCTCTGGGGGTCAAGGCTGGAAACAGATAACGGGCATTGCCGCGCTTGCATTCGAGTTTTGTAACATTTCAAAGTTAAACGGCTCTAGCAGTGTAATTTTCAATAATCCCAAGTATTTTCCACCTTACTTATATATAGCCGGTCATTTTCTTTGGTCACAAAAACCAGCAAGAAATTGGGGGAGTCAGACCAGATATCCAACTCAAACGAGACCGGCACAATACACAATTCGTTGTTCAGCGGTATGACGGGATGAATCCGCATAACTTCCAGCCATTCATTCCATAAATCTTGAGATTGCAAAAAATAGTCTTGCTCGCCAATGCCTTGTGCTCGGTTTATCTGTAAGCGTTTCAGGGTGAATGGATAAATAAACTTTTCCATCATCTGACCGGCAATGGGTGGTTTATTTGTTAAACTCTCAGATATGTACCAAGTATAAAACTCGCTCACGAATTGTTCGGGAGAAGCTTCTGCCGACAAAACCGGCTTGATATTGAAAAATAATAGCGATACCGCGAAAAAAACGGCTATAAAAAAAGGCTTCTTGGGCATGAATAGACCTCGGATCACAAGAGAGGGTACATATCTATAATTTTTGAAATACGTAATCTTCCGTTGCCGTTTTTAACCAAGACAATCACATTGTAAGTATGATTTTTTCCTTTAAAATTAACCGGAATTACATAGATCCCATCATCATTTAACTTCACAGCAGAGTGAACAGCCAACTCCGTCTCTTCCCAATTCATAAAGTCATAATTGATTTTTGTGACATAAGATACAGGGCGGCAATAATTATCCCCATTTAAATATTCAATGAGTTTGTCGTCTAAATAGTTATATATATCTTTATTTCCCATCGCATCGTAAGGCGGTGCATATTCAGTTTTGAAGTACCAGGTATAAAAATCATGTACTAATTTTTCTGATTCATGCTCATCACTAGACTCTGCATGAGATTGAGAAAATAAAATCAGCAGGGCAAGTGTGCACAAACAAGTTACTCTTTTCATCTATAAACTCTTTATGTCAAAATTTATACTTAGGCATTCTTATTTCACAATAAATTTTATCTTTTGTCAATATAATCACCATTTGGTTTCATTTAGTGTGGCCTTTCGCTATATTGTATAATTTGATTTGTGTTCCCGGTAGCGATCGGCAGGGTAAAATCATCACCCTGCCGATAATCGCAATGCGAAAGTGCCCTATAAAGTCGTTTACTTGTTCATGCCCTTATTGTACAAACCGCACAGACTCGGAAACCCGTCGAGAGCGTTGAGGGCAAGCGGGATTCATTCCCGTTATAGCGACAATCTTAAGGCGGGACCTCGATGCCTGCTAAATTTAGCTCGCCCGGCGCGATCGCCGGATCATTTTCCCCCAAGGCCGACGAAACCCCTACAGC
>CAZNBK010000018.1:0-16245 GCA_964571105.1 uncultured Desulfovibrionaceae bacterium | reverse complement strand
ATCCAGTGCGGTGACATGGCTTTCCTTGGACTGCTTTTCCGCAGAGGCCACGAATTCGTGCATGCAGATGCGGTCATAGGGCACTTCCAGTTCCTTATCGATAAGCTTGCGCAGATAGTTGGCATTGAGCACCGCATAGGCGGAGGCGCGGGTAAGACCCTTGGCGCCCAGGCGCAGCATATAGGCCATGGCCTTCAGGTATACGCTGAAGTTGCCGTTGAACGGAGCCACCGGGCCCATGCTCTGCGGCAGGCTGTCGGCCAGTTTGTATTTGCCGTCCGCAGTTTTTTCCACGCGGGGGTTGGGCAGGAACGGCACCAGGCGCTCGGACACGCCCACCGCGCCGGAGCCGGGGCCGCCGCCGCCGTGCGGGGTAGCCAGGGTTTTGTGCAGGTTGAGGTGGACCACGTCAAAGCCCACATCGCCTACGCGCATATGGCCCATGATCGCGTTCATGTTGGCGCCGTCATAATAAAGCAGGGCGTCTTTGGCGCGCAGCATTTCCACAATTTTAGGCAAGTTGTTTTCAAACAGGCCCAAGGTGTTGGGGCAGGTCATCATCAGACCGGCCACATCGTCATCCAGGAACTTGGCCAACTGGTCGGGGTCAACAATGCCGTTGACGGAAGGTACGTTAACCACGTCATAACCGGCCAGCGCAGCCGAAGCCGGGTTGGTGCCGTGCGAAGAGTCGGGCACGAGCATCTTGGATTTTTTGTTGCCCTTGGCGCGATGGTAGGCGGCGATCAGCATAACGCCGGTGAATTCGCCGTGCGCGCCGGCCATGGGCTGCATGGTAAAGGCCTTCATGCCGGTGAGTTCGCAAAGCAGGCGTTCGGACTCATACAGGGCCTGCAAGGAACCCTGAACCATATCCTGGGTATAGTCCATGCGCCCCAGCCAGGGGTGGCTGCGGGAAAAGCCGGGCAGTCCGGCCACTTGTTCCAGGAACTTGGGGTTGTATTTCATGGTGCAGGAGCCCAGAGGATAGAAATTGCCGTCCACGGAGTAGTTGAGGTGGCTCAAACGGGTAAAGTGGCGGACCACTTCCAGCTCGTTGACCTCGGGCAGGCGGGGACGAGCCGCGCGCAGTAGGCCGCTCGGCAGCATATCCTTGACGCCCTTGCTCGGGGCCTGGGGCAGGGTGCCGGTGCGACCGGCCACGGATTTGTCGAAAATGGTTTTCTTGGTCATTGCTTACATCTCCCGCAGGGCGTTGAGGATAGAGTTGATGTCTGCCTGGCTGGTCTTTTCCGTACAAGCCATGAGCAGAACATTGTCCATGCCCTGGTAGTATTCACCCAGGGGCAGACCGGCCACGAAGCGTTTGGCCATGAGTTTCTTGACGATTTCAGCGGCGGGCTTGGGAGTGACCACGGCGAATTCGTTGGCGTAGGGCGCGTCGTTGAGGAGCTTGAAGCCGGAAATCTTGGCAATGCCGGCAGCCAGTTCGCGGGCGCGTTCCATGGACAGTTCGGCCATGCGCTCCAGGCCTTCCCGACCTACGCAACACAGGTGCACCAGGCTGCGCAGGGCGCACAGGGACTGGTTGGAGCAGATGTTGGAAGTGGCTTTGGCGCGGCGGATATGCTGTTCGCGAGCCTGCAGGGTGAGCACGAAGGCGTCGCGGCCTTCGATGTCGGTGGTCCGGCCAACAATACGACCGGGCAACTGGCGGACCAGTTCGGCGCGGGCGCCCATCATGCCCAGGTAAGACCCGCCGAATGACAGGGGCAGGCCCAGAGACTGGCCTTCGGCCACGGCGATGTCGGCGCCCATTTCACCCGGGGTTTTGAGCACGGACATCATGACCGGATAAACCAGGGCCACGCTGACAATGCCTTTTTCCTTGGCGGAAGCGAACAGAGAAGTGGAATCGCTGATTGTGCCGAAGAAGTTGGGGTTTTGAACCAGCACGGAAGCGCAGGAGTCATCCAGGGCAGCGGCCAGGGCAGCCTGATCGGACACGCCGTTTTTCTGGGCGATGGTCACCAATTCCAGGTCTTGGTTGGCCACAAAGGCTTTGAGCATTTTACGGTACAAGGGGTTGATGCCTTCATCGACGATGATCCTGTGGCGACCGGTGGCGCGCAAAGACATCATCACGGCTTCGCACAGGGCGACACCGCCGTCGTACACCGAGGCGTTGGCTACATCCATGTCCAGGAGGCGGCAAACCGCGCTCTGGTATTCAAAAATGGCCTGCAAGGTGCCCTGCGAGGCTTCAGCCTGATAAGGGGTGTAGGCGGTGAGAAATTCACCGCGCGAAGACAGGGCGTCCACGGGAGCGGGGATAAAGTGGTCGTAAAAGCCGCCGCCCAGGAAAGAGGTGTAGTTGGTGATGTTTTTGTCGGCGAGGCTTTCCATGTAAACGCTTACTTCGCTTTCGGAAAGACCTTCGGGCAGGGCAAAGCTTTTGGGGCGCATGTTGGCCGGAATATCCGCGAACAGCGCGTCCAGGCTGGGCACGCCGATGCGGTCCAGCATGGCCTTTAATTCATCTTGGGTGTGTGGGATATAGGGCATTGATCAATATCCTTATGAGTTAGAAGTTCACAGGGCGTTTTGGAGCGTGCCGAGTGCGGGAAAGAAGTGTGCGACCCGCCCGGCAAAATCGCATTTTGCCCTGCAGACGTTGCTGCCAACGCGGCTGCAAAAAACAAAACAGCTTCGGCAAATTTGAAGCCTATGCCAAGGGTTGTGCCCTTTTAGGGCCGTTCACCCTTGAAGCGCCCCGACCGGGGTTTGCTCGTAAATCTCAGCCGGATAGTCGCGGGGGGTGCGTTGTCTGCTGCTGAGCGGCGGTTTGAAGCGCTGTTTTTTCAGGAGACAAAGGGCAGGAAAACCTGCCCTTTATCGCAAATATATGGCTGATTAGCCCACGAGCTTTTTGTATTCGTCGGGGGAGAGCAGGCCCTTGGGGTCTTCGCTCAGCTCAACTTCAACCATCCAGCCTTTGCCGTAGGGGTCGCTGTTGGCCAACTCGGGGTTGGCGTCCAGGTCGGCGTTGACCTTGGTGACTTTGCCGCTGATCGGAGAATACAGTTCGCTGGCCGCTTTTACGGATTCCACCGCACCCATGTCCGCGCCGGAGGAGAGGCTCTGGCCCACGGAGGGCAGGTCCACATAGGTGATGTCGCCCAGCTGTTCCTGGGCATAGTGGGTGATGCCGAGAACGGCCGTCTTGCCTTCCACACGCACCCATTCATGGGTATCACAGTAAAGCAGGTTGTTGGGAATGCTCATGGGTTACTCCTGTTGGTATTTTACGTTTGAGATTGTGCCGTGGGGACGTCAATCCCGTCTGCCCAATCTCACAAGCCAGGCAGCATTCAGCCCGCCTGGTCAGGGTCGTTTGGCCATTTACACAAATTTAAAACACCCTGATATTTCCTAGTAATTAACAAAACGGCGCTATACAGAACCGAATAGTACTGCCGTAACTTACAGGCAGCGCTTGTTTTTATACGGGATGATTGAGTTTGGCGTCAAGGCGGAGTCTGGCCGGGGATTGTGAAAAAGCTACATATCCTTTACTGGCAATGCTTTGGTGGCGTGCTAGTTTTTTACCGGGTTTTTGCCAGGTGCACATGAAGCAGGCCGCAACTGCCGGTGTAACTGGAACGGAAAATGTGCATAATGCAGCCAGAGGGCAGTAAGTATTGGCGTATTTTATATCGGATTATCCGCACGGCAAAAGCAATTCCCGCCTGCGCATATATTACGGACGCTGCGAAACAGCGCTTCGCAGCGCCGGAATATTAAGCTCAAAATAAATGTTCTTGAGTAGTTTTTACTTTGAAACGTTACAAAGCTCGAATGCCAAACGTGTCTTTAAAGGCAAAGGACAAAAAGACATTTCCTTTATAGATGCGCAAAATCCAAGGCGATTTTGCGAAGGGCACGCGCCGCTTGACCGCGCGCGGGTGCCGCTTCGCGGCGCCAGAGCATTTTTTCAATATATAATTTCAAGGTTAAAATGCTCTAGTTACGCTTTTCCAGGGGCAAGCCCAATTTCATGACTTCATCGAGCAAAGTCTGGTGACGCACCGGCTTGATAATGTAGCTGATGGCGCTACCCAGGAAAAAGGCGTCATGCAGTTCTTTGGAATCATCCAGGCCGGAAACAATGATGACTTTTACGGCTTTATCCGGCGGAATATTGTGTTCCTTTTCTATTTCGCGAATTTCGCGCAGGGCCTGCTGCCCGTCGGAATTGGGCATGATCAGATCCAGAGTGATAAGATCATAGGGCTCGTTGTCTTTCAAGGCGCTTAAAAATGCAGACACGCCTTCTTCTCCGTCGGTGGCCACATCCACGTAAGCATAGGGGTGCAGCATCTTTTGCATAACCCGGCGGCTGTCAAAGTCGTCTTCAATGATCAGGCACTTCATAAACTCTCTCCGTTGGCGAGTATTGTCCCTTCTGCGCGTACAGTATCACACATTAAACAAAAAGTGGACAATATCGGCATCTTTGACAATATATTCTTTGCCTTCCACGCGCAAGGCCCCGGCTGCGCGCGCAGCGGCTTCGGATTTGTAAGTGATGAAGTCTTCATAGCTGATAACTTCGGCCCGGATAAAGCCGCGTTCAAAATCCGTGTGGATGACTCCGGCTGCCTGGGGCGCCCGCCAGCCGTTTTCAATGGTCCAGGCCCGAACTTCCTTTTCGCCTGCCGTAAAATAACTGAGCAACCCCAACGTGCGATAGCCGGTGTGAATCACCTGGTGCAGCCCGTCCTCGGTTGCGCCGTATGAGGCCAGCATCTCCAGTTGCTCTTCCGGTGAAAGGCCCTGCAGCTCTTCTTCCAGGCGGGCGCAAATAGTCACCACTTCCGCACCTTGCGCTGCGGCGTGGGCTTTGACCGCTTGCAACTGCGGCGAGGGTGCGCTCAGTCCCTGTTCATCGACATTGGCGCAGTAAATAATTTTTTTGGCTGTGAGCAGGCCCATTTCCCGCCAGGTCTGGCTGAACAGCTCGTCAGCGGGGCGGGCAAACCCGGCAGCGGTTTTCCCAGAGTCGAGGTGCGCGAGCAGGGCTTCCAGGTCGCCCAGCATGCCGCGCATGTCCTTGCTGCCTTTGGCCGCGCGGGAAGCCCTGTCCAGACGCCGCTGCACAGAGTCCATGTCTGCCAGGATCAGTTCGGTTTCAATGGTCTCGATATCGCGCAAAGGATCAACCCCACCGTCCACATGCACGATGTTTTCATCCTCAAAGCAGCGCACCACTTCGACTATGGCGGCGCATTCGCGGATATTGCCGAGAAACTGGTTGCCCAGTCCCTCACCTTTGCTGGCCCCGCGCACCAGTCCGGCGATATCAATAAAATCCATGGTGGCATGGATGGTGCGCTGGGGTTTGACCAGCCCGGTCACGATGTCCAGGCGTTCGTCGGGCACCGGCACCGTGGCCTTGTTGGGCTCAATGGTGCAAAATGGATAGTTGGCTGCCTGGGCGAACTGGGCGTTGGTCAGGGCGTTGAACAAAGTGGACTTGCCCACATTGGGCAGCCCGACAATTCCGATACTGAGAGCCATTTTATTACCTGCCTAAAGCGTTTTAGAGCTTTTTAGCTTTGAAATATTATAAAATTCGACTATCAAATATTATTATCAAGTACCATATCCGGTATCGCCCGGCAGCGGTTTTGGGCTGGCCGGGCAGGGCAAACCCAAAGCGCCAAATGCTATTGCGGCGAGTCTTGCGCAACGGGGCTGCTTTCCGCCTCGTCGTTTGGAAGCACCTCTATAAGATAGGCCCGGTCCGGGTCAAGGTATTTGTTGACCAGGGCGCGCAGATCCTCCGGCGAGTAGCTGCGGGCCTTGACAATATTATCCGTATGAAAGGTCAGCGGCAGGCCGAGGGCTTGCAAGGTGGCCGCCTCGGCGCTGCGGTTGGCCAGAGTCTGGATGCCTCGGTAATATTCGCCTTCCATCTGATTAACCGCGCGCTCCAGGTCTTCGGCGCTCAATGGGGTGGCCTGGATATCTGCAATGATTTTATTAAAACCGGCCATGGCCTGTTCGCTTTTATCCGGGCTGGTGCCGATATAAAAGGCCATAAACCCGGCCAGGGGCGCGTTCCAGTTCATGGCGTTCACGGCATAGGCCAGAGACTGCTGCTCGCGCAATTGCAAAAACAGCGGGCCGCTCATGCCGGACAGGGCCGTTTCTAGCAGCTTCAAGCCGGTGGCGTCTTCATGCCCTTCCGGAACTGTGGGAAACAGAAGCAGGACATGGGTCTGATTGCGACCGGGCAGGCGCAGAATCAATTCCTTTTCCGCAGTCCAGGTGGGGCTGGGGGGCATAACCGTGTCGGAAACCGGCTGAGGCAGGCTTTGGGCGAACTTTAAAATCTCTTCGCGGTCAAACTGGCCGCAAACAGCCATGGTCCAAGGCTGCACGCTTTGCACGGTCCAGAAGCGCAAGGCGTCGGCAGGGGTAAAAGCGGCCACTTGCTCCGGCAGCCCTTGGGTAAAGAAACCGTAGCTGTGGTCCTTGAACAGGAACGGGTATAACTGCCTGAACATCAACCCCGTGGGGCTGTCTTCGGTCTTTTTTATACCGGCCAGTTGCGTCTGCTTGGCCAGCTCAAAATCAGATTGCGCAAAAGCCGGGCTGGTAATAATTTCAGCGATAAGCCCAAGAATATCCTGGCTGAAGCGCGCCGGGAATGAGGCGGAGAACATGGTGGTGTGCCTGCCCGCTCCGGCGGATACAGCGGCGGCGCGATCGGAGAGATAGCGCTCCATTTCTTCATTGCCGCGGGTTTGGGTGGCCAGGGTCAAGGCGGCATTGCTCAAGCTTGCCAGCCCCTGCTCGTCGGCTTTGAGCAACGAGTTGCCGCCCATAAAGACAATGTTGACGGCTGTGTAAGGCAGGGTATCGTCTTTGAGCAGAATGACTGTGCGGCCATCGCCCAGCGCAATTAACTCCGGCTGCCCGGGCGCGATGAGCGCGGCATCGGAGACGGTTTCCACCGGGGTCGGGGCCTTCCAGTTTTCGTTGATCAGCGCGGCCAGGTCGGGCGCGTTCAGCCCTTGTGGCATAATGGCGGCCACGCACAGGCCGTCTTTTAAAATATATTTTGCGGCCAGGCTTTGCAGGTAAGGAGCGGTGGCTGCGCGGATCTGCTGTAAGTATAGTTCTTCGGCATTGGGGCCGCCGGCCAGGAAATAAAAATATCCCTCTTTGGTGGCCAGATCAGCCAGGGTTTCCTTGCTGCGGTAGAGGTAGTCTTCCAGGTTGAGTTTGGCCCGGTTTAAATCTTCGGACGAGAAATTGAGCTTGTCCAGTGCGGCCAGGTCAGCGGCCATATTTTTCCAGAATTCTTCCAGGTTTTCCGGCTGAAGCACAGCCGAGAAATACATGACCCCGGCCCCCTGAACCGTGTAAATATAGGCATGGATTTGCTCCACCAGGCGCAGATCATATTGGTACTTGCGATAGAGATAGGAGGTGGCGTCGCCGCCAAGCACCTGGGCCAGCACATCCAATCCGGCTTCATCGGCATGCCCGACGCCGGGTATGGGGAAGGCGAAAGACAGGTAAACCTGGTTGACATCCTTATGTTCGACTGCAACTTGCACACCGCGCCGCTGTCCGACCGGGTCAACCGCAGCAATGGCCGCCGGGGCCTCGCCTGCTTTTAATTGGCCGAACATTTCCCTGGCCGCAGCCAAAACCTCGTCCGGGTTCACATTGCCGCAGGCCAGCAAAAGCACCTTGCCGGGTTTATAGTGTGTATCGATGTAAGCCCGCAGTTTTTGGCTGGTAAAGGAGCGGACCGTGTCTTCATTGCCGATTACCGGCCAGGCATAAGTGGTGTCTGCGAAAACCCGGGATTGGATCATCTTGAACAGTTCGGAGCTGGGGTTATCTTTGCCCCGCTGGATCTCCTCCACAATGACTTCCAGTTCCGGCGCTATTTCTTTGGGGTCCAGGGTGGGCAAAAAGGCCATGTCTTTCAGCACGGCCATGCCTTCCCGCCAGGCCCGGTCCGGAAGATCGGCAACATAGCAGGTGTGATCCAAAGTGGTATAGGCATTGAAATAGCCGCCCAAGGATTCAATGACTTCGGATACTCCGGCCTTGGGGTAATGCTCGGTGCCCTTGAAGACCATGTGCTCCAGCGCGTGGCTGATTCCGGCTATGTCTGGCGTTTCATAGCCGGACCCGGCGTGCACATACAGGCGCAGGGAAACCAGCGGGAAACGCTGATCCGGAATAATCAGGACTTCCAGTCCGTTATCCAGTTGCTCCAGAATATATTCGTCATTGGCGGCTGCTGCGCCTGCGGCCTGAAACAAAAACAGGCAGGCCAGGCTCAGGCCGAGAGTAATTTTAGCGAAGTAAGTCATTATATATCCTTAATAACAATATGTTACGTTACCAGTAGCTAGCTCATAATCAACTTGCTGCAAGGTCGGCAATGCCCGATGCTCAAAAAACAAGCCGGGAACGCAGGTTCATATACCATAGCAAGGGTGGTTGTCCAAGGCATGAATAAAGGAAAACTCGGAGGAATTGCTGGAATGCGGATTTATTATCAACGCCCGGTTGCGCTGCAAAATGAGCCCAACCGGGCCGGGATGTTCATGCGTTTGTTTGCGCTTCGGATGCCGGGACAGCGGTTGCCCCCGGCAGTTCTGAGGTGCAATTGGGGCAGCGCTGCGCCTGGATGGGAATGTCCGTGCAGCAATAGGGGCAGGCTTTGCTGGCGGGGTCGGCGTTGGGTTCGCGGCGCAAACGGTTGATGCCCTTGACCAGTAAAAATACAGCTGCGCCGACAATCACCAGGCTGATAACCACATTCAGAAACACGCCGATGTTCAGAGTAACCGCCCCGGCGTGCTGGGCCTGAGCCAGTGAGGCATACGGGCCGCCCGGCATGCCGTCGTGCAGGGTTACGAAAAGATTGGAAAAGTCCACCTTGCCCAGCAGCATGCCGATGGGCGGCATCATGATGTCGTTGACCAGGGAATCCACCAATTTGGTAAAGGCCGCACCCACAATGATGCCCACGGACATGTCGATGACGCTGCCGCGCAGGATGAATTCGCGAAATTCTTTGACCAGACCCATAAGCGCCTCCTTGTTTCAACTGCGATATTAAAAGCAAAACGAATAACACAAAATATATTTGGCTTATGGCGTTGTCAATAATGCTTAGGCACGACCCAAGGTAGAAAATGGGGTTAAGGAGGGCGGTTTCCTCCCCAGGTTGGTCACTTACGTCGATGCGGGTCCATGAAGTCGCGCAGGGATTCGCCCAGCAGGTTGTAGCCGAGCACGGTGAACAGAATGGCAAAACCGGGAAAGAGCGAGAGCCAGGGGGCGATTTCCAGAGATTCTTTGCCTTCCAGGAGCATATTGCCCCAACTGGGGGTGGGCGGCTGCACGCCGAGCCCCAGGAACGACAGGGAAGATTCCACCAAAATGGCCCCGGCCACGCCCAGGGTGGCCGAAACCAGCACCGGGGGCAGGGCATTGGGGAGAATATGCAGAAAGAGGATGCGCGGCAGGCCTGCCCCGGATAATCTTGCGGAGGCAACGTATTCGCGCTCGCGCAGGGTCAGGGTTTCTGCCCGTACCAGGCGGGCCACGCCCATCCAGGAAGTCAGGCCGATAACCACCATGATATTGAACAGGCTGGGTTCAAGAAAAGCAATGACTGCCAGAATGAGGAAAAACGACGGGAAGCAGAGCATGATATCCACCAGGCGCATGACTATTTCGTCCATGAGCCCCCGGAAATAACCGGCGATCAGCCCCAGGGTGGCGCCGATGGACACGGAGATGCCCACGGCCACAAAGCCCACCCACAAGGAAATCCGACCGCCATACAGCATGCGGGAAAAAACATCGCGACCCAGGGCGTCGGTGCCCAGCCAGTGCGCGGCGGACGGCGGGGCCAGTATGGCATCCAAATCCATGGTGCCGGGCGGGTGCTGGACAATGAACGGCGCGAATATTGCGGCCAGGGTCATGCCGCCCACCAGAATCAGGCCCATGACCAGCAGCGGCTGACGCACAATAAAGCGTAACAGCCTGCCCAGGGCATGGAGGAGCGTGGATTGCCCAAACGAGGCGGCATTGGCTGGAGAAGTCGGCCTCATGTATTGCCTCCGTGCCGGATGCGGGGGTCGGCCAGGCCATAGCCGAGGTCGGCCAGCAGGTTGCCGCCCAAGGTCAAGACCGCGCCCAGCACCAGGTTGCCCATGATCAACGGATAATCGCGGGCCATTACCGCGGTGTAAAACAGCTGGCCCAGGCCGGGCAAGGCAAAGATGGACTCAATGATCACACTGCCGCCGATGAGGCCGGGAATGGACAGGCCCAGAATGGTAATAAGCGGCAGCAGCGCATTGCGCAGGGCATGCTTGAAGATGACTTTGCGCCAGGGCAGCCCCTTGGCCCGGGCAGTGAGGATGTAGTCCTGACGCAGTACTTCCAGCGTGGCAGAGCGCATGAAGCGGGACATCCCGGCCAGGCTGCCGAAGGTGTAGATAAACAGGGGCATAGCCAGGTGTGCGGCCAGGTCTTTGGCTTTTCCCCAAATGCTTAACTCCGCATAATTAAGGGAAGTCAGGCCGGAGACCGGCAACCAGTTCAGCTCAATGGAAAACAGGATCATCATCAGCAGCGCCAGCCAGAATCCGGGCATGGCAAAGCCGATAAACACCAGTATGGTTGTGCCCCGGTCAAACCATGAACTCGGGCGGGTGGCCGCAATTACCCCAATGGGCACGGCAATAAGCAGGGTGAGGATCAGCGCGGCCACGTTCATGCCCAAAGTCAGGGGCAGGCGTTCCTTTATCTTGTCCCAGACGGCGCGGTTGTCTCCGGACATGGATTGTCCGAAATCAAACGTTGCCAGGCGGCTGATCCAGGCGAGGTATTGCTCGTGAATGGGCTTGTCCAGCCCGTATAGCGCGTTTAAGCGGTCGCGGGCCACCTGCCCGGCCACGGGGTTGAGCGAGGTTTGCAGGTCGGTGGGCGAGCCGGGGGCCAGGTGAATGACCCAGAAGGAGATAACCGTAATGCCGAAAAAGACCACGGCCAGCCAGAGAAGCTTGCGCAGCGCGCGCTGCATGAGCTGTACGGCATTGCCGTAAAAACGATCGCCCCGGGAGGACTGCGGTTTTTGCTCGGAAATCTGTTGCATGGTAAAAGTTATAAGCCCGGTCTGAAATAAGCCGCAAAGGTCTGCGGGCTGGGGCGTTGCGGCTCGGTTGCAAAGGTAGCGCCGCGCTGCCGCGTTTTTGGCAGGTTCCAATATGCCGGGCGCCCGGTCATGGCCTGGTTCATGATTATTCCGTCGCTCATTCCGTCTGTTTAGGCGTTTTCCTTCATCCAGGCGCCGATGCGGGCCGCTTCTTCTTCCCAGGCCCCTTTGTCCAGGCGCAGGCGCATGAAGGCCGCGTAAAGATTGTCGGTAATCTCCAGGCAGGATTCCACCAGAAATATTTTTTCCAGCAGCAGGGCGTCCGGCTCGTCGTCGGCTTCGGGCTTTTCCTGATAGGGCGTTTTCAGGCTGTTCATGGAAAAGTCTTCGGCCTTGAGGGTAAACTGCCAGGTATCGGCGTCCCGCTCAATGCGCACCAGGGCGCGGGTGACTTTTTTGCCGGTGGACAGGCCCAGGCGGGCCTCCCGCAATTCAGACATGGGGCCGGTTACCGTGGTGGTTTCCAGGCTGTCGCCTTCCCCGCCCTGCACCACAATGCGCTGCTCCATGAACAGGGCAAATTCACGCCCGGCTTTGTCGGTAAACAGGCCTTCCTGCACTTCGCTTTTATACCACAGCCAGGTCAGAAATTCTTGACCCAGCAGAAAATCAGTGGTTTGTCCCAGATATTCGGTCATAGAGGCTCCTATTGATAATGCCTGATTTTGCGAAAGGCTCTAAGCAAAAATCGTCGGGGTCAGGTTGTCCAGTTTCAGGCTTATGTCTTCGCCCAGGATATGCGTGGCCAGGGTATAGGGCGTGAGCTGCTCCAGGCTGAGTTCAAACGAGGCCGTGAAGTGCTCGCAGAAGAGGTCAATAACCTTGCCGTGCGTGGAAGACAGAATGACCGTGTTTTGCATGGTGTCCCAAATAACGTTGAACACCGCCGGAATGGGCAGGCTGCGCTGCATGAGCCGGGCCTTGACCGCTTCCTGGATTTCCTTTTTCCGGGCGCGGGAAACAAACGAGCGCCCCTCTTCCTTGTTGCGGGCTTCTTCCTGGCGCAGGGCGATGGTGACGTGCTTTTTGAGCACTGCCGGGGAGATGCGGCGGGTGTCCAGGCGCAGGGAAAAGGTGAGATAAGCCCCTTTTTCCGGGCCGGATACGGTCCACAGGTTGTCCAGCATGTCGTCGAAATTTACCCAACCCCAGGCGCGTTCGTCTGCGGTGTTGTCGATGTCCTGAAAGGCAAATTGCTTGAGCAGACCGGGCAGATTGGCCCAGAATTCCTGCGCCGGTTTTTCGGTAAGCCTGAAGCGCGTAAAGCTGACGCTGGGGCGTAAAAAACTCATATTTACTCCGAAATCTTGATTGTTTGGCGATGATCCGGACTGCCGGACCGTGTTGATTGCCCGCCAGAAATACTCCAGATTATGCCTCCTGTCACCCCTTTGATGTGCGCGGCTGATCCGGCACGGTTTTGCACGCCGCCGATTCAGCGCGGCGCTCAGGTTTGCGCGGGCAGGTGAGATATCGATATCTTTATTGCGTATTATTTGGCGTCCGGCTAACAAATGAGGCGCGCCAACGACATAAGTATTGCCAGGTTCGGGAAAATATGTTTTTCTAGAAAAAGTATAACTTATATAAAACAGGGGCGAACCAGACCAGCTATGTTGCGATTCAAGCGGCCCGAACCCGGCAGAAAAATAAGCCCAAAAGTGAGACGGCATGAGGGGAAAACCTCGCTTGAGCCTGCGCGCGCCCTGCCGCCTCACGATAACCGCTTGAGCCTGTTTTCCATCTCGCTGTTCGCTCTCCTTTTGTTTTCCCTGTATCTGGCCTATTTGCTGGCCAGGCCGTTTATTCACTCCATTATCATGGGCATTGTTTTTGCGGCCCTGTCCGCGCCCATTCATTTATGGGTCATGCGGCGCACCGGCAAGCGCCAAGTGATTTCTGCGATTATCACCATGCTTATTCTTCTGGTCTGCGTGGTTTTCCCGCTGGCTCTGTTCATCAAGCGGCTTATTCCCCAGGCCATGGACAGCATTTCCACCATTTCTTTCTGGCTGTCGCAGCAGGATGCCGAGCATTTGCTGTCCACCCCGCCCATAAGCACGCTCATTGAATGGATTCGCGAGCATGTGCCCTTTGTGACCATTTCCCAGGCTGAAATCAAAGACGCGTTGCTTTCCGTGAGCAAAACCGCCAGCCAGTTCATCATCAGAGGCATGGGCTCCATATTGCAAAATACGCTGGCCTTTACCATGCACTTCCTGCTGCTGCTTCTGGTCATGTTTTTCATGCTTCTGGACGGCCCCCGCCTGCTGGCCCGATTGCAGTACCTTTCTCCCCTGCGCCGCCGCCAGAACGAAGCCATTGTCAATAACCTGCGCCGTGTGGCCCGGGCTGTCCTGGTGGGTGGGGTGCTGGTGGCTGTGCTGCAGGGCCTTGTGGGCGGCGTCGGCATGGCCATTGTTGGCATGCCCGCGCTATTTTGCGGCACCATGATGGCCGTGGCCTCGTTTGTGCCCGTGGTCGGCACGGGTCTGGTTTGGGTGCCGGTGGCCAGTTGGCTGCTGATTACCGGGCAGACCTGGCAAGGGGTGTTCATCATTGCCTGGTGCGCGGTTATTGTGGTCAATATCGACACGTTCCTGCGCCCGATTTTCATGCGCAACAGCGCCGGGCTGTCCACATTTTTCCTGTTCATGTCCATTATCGGCGGGCTTAACGTCTTCGGTATGTTGGGCATTTTCTACGGCCCCCTGATTCTGGGCTTGGCCGTGGTGATGCTTTCGCTGTACGGCGAAGAATATCACGAGTTTTTGTCCGCCAAGATGCGCGGCGGCAGCGGCGGGGCAGTCGCAGCATCTCCGGCGCGCACGAGCGCGGCGCTTGGCGCGGGTCAATTTTCGCCCCGGGCCACGCGGCTGGCTGCCTGGCGCAAGGGGCGGTCCAGTTTTTAAAGCAGTTTAACTCTAACGAGGCATAACTGTCCGGCGGCCTTTTTTGGGTTTTGCCTTGAAACTTAGCGCGCTAGTGAGTAAAGGTGTTGTATGTCTGTACGGAAAGTACTTTTTCTCGCTCCGGCCCAGGCCGTTACCCGCATTTTTTCCGCTCTTAAGGAAAAAGATGTAGAGGTCGGTATTGCCGAAAATATGCGCGGCGCATCGGCCTTTATCCGCCAGTCTACGCCAGTGCTGATTATTACCCGGCCAACCCTGCCGGGCTACAAAGCCGAGGATCTTTTGAGCGTGGGCGCGGATGACCCGGCTTTTCCGCCGGTCATCATTACTGCCGAGCGCGGTTCCACGGAAGATGCCGAGCATTTTCTGTCCTTGGGGGCCAAAGATTATTGGCTCGAGCCGCTGAATCCTGAAAAAATTCTGGCTTCCCTGCCTGCGGCGGGCAAGAGCGCGCTCTTGCCTGCCAACACCACTTTGGGCGGACACAAGCCCGATTTGTCCGGCGGGCGGATCATCGGGCAAGACCCGGCCATGGGGCGGGTTTTGGCCCTGGCCAAGCAGGTGGCCCCTTCCCGGGCCACGGTGCTTATTTCCGGAGAATCCGGCACAGGTAAAGAAGTTTTTGCCCGCTATGTGCACAATATGTCCGGTCGGGGCGGTCGCCCCTTTGTGGCCGTAAACTGCGCGGCGCTGCCCGAGCATTTGCTGGAAAGCGAGTTGTTCGGGCATGAAAAAGGTTCTTTTACCGGGGCCGTCAACCGCAAATTGGGCAAATTTGAGCTGGCCGACACCGGCACCATCCTGCTCGATGAAATTTCGGAGATGGATCTCTCCCTGCAAGCCAAGCTCCTGCGCGTGCTTCAGGAAAGCGAGCTCGACCGTGTGGGCGGCAGTGAAACCATCAAGGTGGATGTGCGCGTGGTGGCTACCACCAACCGCGACCTGGCCGCCTGGGTGGAAGAGGGCAAGTTTCGGCAAGACCTGTATTTTCGCCTCAACGTGATTCCGCTGACCCTGCCGCCGTTGCGCGAGCGGGGCAAAGATGTCGAATTGCTGGCCGATTTTTTTATGAATATGTACAGCAAGGATTACGGCATCAAAAATGTGTCTTTATCGCCGGAAGCGCAGGCCTGGCTGAAAACTTACGACTGGCCCGGCAACGTCCGCGAATTGCAGAATCTTATGGAGCGGGCCGTGCTGCTCTGTGGCGGTCGACCCATTGAGCCGGGCCATTTCTTGCTTGATCCCGATAACTGGCCGGTGTTTCTGGAGCCGGAGCAGGGAGAGACCGGAAGCGATGAACCCGGTACAGCAGCACAGGAGCAGGCCGCGCCTGCCGACGGCATCGCGGTTACCGGCTCGGTTTCGGCCCCGCAATCTGCCCCTGCCGGGGAAGACGACGGGCTGTTCAGCGCCGGGGTAATCCCCTTGCACGAGATGGAGCGGTTGATGATTATGCGCGGGCTGGAGCAAACCTCCGGCAATCGCACCCAGGCCGCAGACTTGTTGGGTATATCCGTGCGCACTTTGCGCAATAAACTCAATGAATATCGTGAATTGGGAGTTGAGGTATTTTAAATTTAAGGGTATGAGCCATGGGCTAAGCCGTTGACCGCCCAATGGGCGGCAGGCGCTGCGGGGGCAGACGTGGCAACGCCTGCTAGATTGTGCCGTACGGCTTTGACGGACGTAAAGCGACGGACGCAAGAAAATGATCTGAAGTTTGCCGCGTTTACCGCGATTTTTTTTGTGCCCGGTACAGCCTCAGGAGTTATAGGGACCATGAATCTCACCCAGAAAATTATTTCCGCGCATTTAAAGCAAGGGGACATGCAGGCGGGCGGCCCCATTGCCATCCGCATCGACCAGACCCTCACACAGGACACCACCGGCACCATGACCTACCTGCAATTTGAGGCCATTGGCGTGCCCCGGGTCAAGACCGATCTTTCAGTCAGCTATGCCGACCACAACACCCTGCAAATGGGTTTTCGCAACCCCGACGATCATCGTTTCTTGCGCAGCATCGCCGCCAAATACGGACTGGTTTTTTCCCCGCCCGGCACCGGCATCTGCCACCAGTTGCATCTGGAAAATTTCGCC
>CAZNBK010000017.1:7219-16315 GCA_964571105.1 uncultured Desulfovibrionaceae bacterium | reverse complement strand
GTGATCGTCTATACCGGCCAGGAAATCATGCCCATGGGTGATAGGATTTTTGCCGTGCCGGTCGGGATGATGTTTGCAGGATAATGGCACCGCTACAATGGCGAATCCCAATTGTGCCACCGCCGGTGGCCCAATTATGCCTGTGATGGTAGCGCCCTTTAAATTGGGCCAATAGCATTGGCCCAATTGGGCATTTCACTGAAAAAACTGGAAAGATCAATTTCGCCACCGGCGGTGGCGAAATTGGGCATACTTGCTTGGTCGCTTACTTAGTCGTTACTTGAACGGGCATCATGCTACTTTTCACCAGCGACACCCATAAACACACCCATTTCCACCCAATTGCCCGGATATCCCCGGAAGAGATGACAATACCTCGCTTCATCCGCTGGTAAATTTGGCAACAGCCTGTTGCAAAATTGGCCAAGCCTGAAAGGCGCTGCCAGAGAGACTATCCAATATCGTCCAACGCAACCTTTTCCAACATACTGTGTTTACAGACACTTTTGTGGATATTGACAAATAAGGAATTTCAGAATAGTGATATATCTTCGATGTTTGGGACGTACCTGTCCATCCCCTTGGGGACGCTAACTTTCAAGAGCCGCCAAGATCACATGATCTTGGCGGCTCTTTTTGACTAAACTCTGTTCATTTGGGCAATATGTTGCCGCCGGGCTGAGCTTCAGTTTATTATTCCGGTCCTAAAAAACAGATTGGACGGCTTACCCCCTGAAAACCGCTGAGATTACGGGAGGTAGGAGTTTACGGGAGGAACCCCTAAGGAATTGCGTTCCTTGGTGGTTCCTCCCGTAATTATCTTATTGTTAGCCTGATTTACACTCGTGACACTCGTGAGGCCAAAAGCCCTAATACCATCCGCCGCCAAGGGCCTTATACAAGGTCAGGGCATTGGCTTCGCGGAGGAGGCGGGTGGCGATCATGCCGCTTTGCGCAGTATAGAGCGAGCGCTGGGCATCGAGCACGGCCAGGTAATCCGAGACACCGGCATCGTAGCGGGTGGAGGCGTGGTTATAGCTGCGCTCGGTGGCATTGACCAGGGCGGCCTGGGCGGCCAACTGGTCGCCGATATTGGCGCGCTGCACCAGGGCGTCGGCCACTTCGCGGAAGGCGGTCTGGATGGCCTTTTCATAGCGGGCCACGGCAATATCACGGTCAGCCTCGGAGACTTCCAGACGGGCGATGTTCCTACCGGTGTCAAAAATGGGCAGACTGACAAAAGGCATAAACGTCCAGGCCCGGGTGCCGGAGTGGAAGAGCTCGGAAAATTCCGCGCTCATGGTCCCGATATCTCCGGTAAGGCCAATGGTGGGGAAGAACGCGGCGCGAGCGGCTCCGATATTGGCGTTGGCGCCCATGAGCGTATGCTCGGCAGCGCGGATATCAGGGCGGCGTTCCAGCAGCTCAGAGGGCAAGCCGGCCGGGATATCGGCCAATTGAGCAACATCGGAGAGTTTGCGCGCTTCGGGCAAATCATCGGGCAGTCCGGTGCCCATGAGCAGAGTAAGATAGTTGGTATCCTGCCCGATGCGGGTGGCAGCCTCGGCCAGGTTCACACGAGCCTGCTCGAGCAGGGTTTCGGCCTGGCTGACATCGAGGTCGGAGGCGACACCCACATTGAATTTGTTGGTGATCAGCTCCAGGTTTTTCTCACGGGTTTGGGCTGTGGCCTCGGTGAGATCATAGAGCTCGCGGTCGGCGACCAACTGGAGATACATGGCCGCAGTTTCGGCCACCAGGGCCAGCTGGGCGGCGCGGGATTCCTCTTCAGCCGAATAGTAGGTTTGCAGGGCCTGCTCGGTAAGGCTGCGGATACGCCCGAAAACATCCAGTTCAAAGGCACTGAAACCCAGGGAGGCGGTATACTGGCGCTGTACGTTGTTTACGCCGGGCATGGTGGCGAAATCGTCACCCACGCGCTGATTGACGGCCTGGCCGGTGGCCTCGATGGTGGGGAGGATGTCGGCGCGCTGGATGCGGTATTGGGCGCGGGTGCGCTCAATATTGAGCATGGCGATGCGCAGGTCGCGGTTGTTGAGCAGGGCCAGTTCAATAACCCGCTGCATGTTGGCGTCGGGAAAGAACTCTTTCCAGCCCGGAAACTTTTCGCTGTCGGAGCCCAGGGTGTCCATAGCGTAGGTATTGGGGATGGGCGCGTCGGGCCGGATATAAGTCGGAGCCATGGTGCACCCCTCAACGAGAAGGAGGAGCGCCAAGAGGCACACCAGGCTCCGAAATTTGGGCATATAACATTTAAACATGATTTTCCTCCACGGAAGCCGCAGCCTGTTTTTCTCTGCGCCTTTGCAGCATGCGGCTGAAGAAACTGGTAACCAGCACGAAGAAAATGGGCGTATAGTAGATACCAAGACCGGTGGCCGCGATAACCCCGGCCACCACCGTGGTGCCGATGGCGTTTTGCCCGCCGGAACCGGCCCCGCTGCTGACAGCCAGGGGCACGACGCCCAGGCAGAAGCACAGCGAGGTCATGAGGATGGGCCGCAAGCGCATGCGCGCGGCCTCGCGGGTAGCCTCATAGAGTTCCATGCCTTTTTCGTGCAAACTGCGCGCAAATTCCACAATGAGGATGGAGTTTTTTGCGGACAGGCCAATCACGGTGAGCAAGCCCACCTGGAAATAAATGTCGTTGTTCATGCCGCGCAAAAATACGCCGGTCATGGCCCCGATCACGCCGAGCGGCACAACCATGAGCACGGACAGGGGAATGATCCAGCTCTCATACAGAGCGGCCAGGCAAAGGAAGACTACGGTCAGGGACAGGGTGTACAAAAGGGGCGCCTGGGCCCCGGACATGACTTCCTGGTAGGAAATGCCGGTCCAGCTATAGCCGAAGCCCACAGGCAGATCAGAGGCCAGTTCTTCCATCACCCGCATGGCCGAGGATAAGCAGGGAGGGCTGACCCTGGTAGCGCTCAAGGCGGGGCGAACCCTGCACCGAGTGCATGGTCAGGAAAGATGAGAACGGCACCATCTGACCCTTGGCATTGCGGATATGGTAGCGGCTAAAGTCGCTGCCCTGCGTGCGGAAAGCCGGTGCGGCCTGAATAAAGACCTTTTTGGTGCGGCCCCGGTCCATGAAATCGTTGACGTAATAGCTGCCCCAATAAGCGGCGATGGCGTTGTTGATTTCGCCCTTGCTTAAGCCCTGCGCCCCGGCCTTGGCCATGTCGATGCTTAGCTCGTACTGCTCCACATCGTCCAGACCGCTATGCCGTACCATTTGCAGCACCGGATGCTGGTTGGCTTTGCGCAGCAGCTCGTCACGGGCGGCCATGAGCGCCTCATGCCCAACCCCGGCCCGGTCGATGAGCTCAAACTCAAACCCGGTGGCCGTGCCCAGTTCAAGCACGGCGGGCGGCGCAAAAGCGAAGATGAGCGCATCGGGCACATCCGCGAAGTGTCGGGAAGCGCGCTCGGCAATGGCAAACACGCTCTGGTCGCTGCTTTTGCGCTCGCTCCAGTCTTTGAGTTTGATCATGGACATGCCCGAGTTTTGCCCGAAACCGGAGATGCTGACCCCGGATACAGTCATGATGCTGGCCACGGACTCGGACTCGTTTTCCAGAAAATAGTCCTGCAAGCGCTCGAGCACGGCGTCGGTCCGCTCAAAAGTGGCCCCGGAAGGCAACTGGACAACAGCCATCATCATGCCCTGATCTTCATCGGGCAGAAAGGCGGAAGGCAGCCGCACATACATGAACGCCACCAGCACTAGGCAAGCGCCAAAGACTGCCAGCCAACGCCGGGGTTTGGCAATGACATGACTCACGCGGTCTTTATAGCGCACGGTAAACTCTTCAAACCAGCGGTTGAACCAGCCGAAAAAACCATGCGTGGGAATGTGCCATTTCAGGGGCAGAATGGTCGCGCACATGGCCGGAGTGAGAATAATGGCCACCACCACGGACAAGGACATGGACGTGACAATGGTGATGGAAAACTGCCGGTAAATAACCCCGGCTGACCCTCCCATGAAGGCCATGGGCACAAACACGGCGGAAATGACCAGGGCCACGCCCACCAGGGCGCCGGTGATCTGATCCATGGATTTTTTGGCCGCTTCCTTGGGCGTGAGATTTTCCTCGCCCATGAGCCGCTCCACGTTTTCCACCACCACAATGGCGTCGTCCACCAATAGGCCGATGGCCAGAACCATGCCGAACATGGTCAGGGTATTGATGGTGAAGCCGAAAGCGGCCAGCACGCCGAATGTGCCCAGCAGGACCACGGGAATGGCGATGGTGGGAATGATGGTGGCCCGGAAGCTCTGCAAAAAGAGATACATGACCAGAAAAACCAGGACCACGGCCTCGCCCAGGGTGCGGTACACGGAGTCGATGGATTTTTCAACAACCGGCGCGGTATCATAGGGAAATTCAAAGCTCAGGCCCTGCGGGAAAAAAGGCCGCAGATTTTCCAGCTCGTTTTTGATGCGCTCGGCTGTATCCAGAGCGTTGGCCCCCGAAGCCAGCTTGATGGCCAGAGCCGCAGAGGGCACGCCGTTATAGCGGGAGTTGGCCAGAAATTCCTCGTTGTTCAGCTCGATTTTGGCCACATCCTTGAGATACAGGGCAGAGCCGTCTTCATTGATGCGGATGAAGATATTCTCGAACTCCTCCACGGTTTGCAGGCGGGAAGCTGCATTGATGGTGAAGTTGATCTGCTGTCCGGGCAGAGCCGGTCCGCCGCCCACCTGCCCGCCGGCCACCTGGTCGTTCTGCTCCTGAATGACCAGGGCCACGTCAGTGGGGTTGAGCTTGTACTGCTCCATCTTTTCCGGATTCAGCCAAACGCGCATGGCGTATTGCGCGCCGTAGAGAGTGGTTTCGCCCACGCCCGGAATTCTGTTGATGGGGTCCTGGATGTAGCTGGCGATATAGTCGCCGATGTCCACGTTATCCATGCTGTTATCCAGCGAAATAAAGCTGACCACCAGCAGAAAGTTGCGCACGGCCTTGTATACGGAAATGCCCTGGCGCTGGACGTCTTCAGGCAGCAGCGGCATGGCCAGTTGCAGCTTGTTCTGCACCTGAACCTGGGCGATATCGATGTCGGTACCGGCTTCAAAAGCGAACTGGATATTGGCCATACCCGTGGAATCGCTCTCGGAGTACATGTACATGAGGTTGTCGATGCCCTTCATCTGCTGTTCGATGATCTGGGTGACCGTGTCCTCAACGGTTTTGGCCGAAGCACCGGGGTAAACCGTCCAGATTCCCACTTCCGGAGGCGCGATGTTGGGGTACTGGGCCACGGGCAGGGTGTACATGGAAAGCCCGCCGGCCATCATAATCAGGATGGCGATAACCCAGGCAAAAATGGGACGGTCAATGAAAAATCTGGCCATGGCCTAATTCCTGCGATCAGCTATTTGAGTAGACGCCAGGCTGGAACTTGAGTCAGACATGATTTCCTGCCCCAGAACCACTTCTCCGGGGCGGGACTTTTGCAAACCGTCAACCAGCACCAGATCACCGGCCTGCAAACCGGAAGAAATCAGCCAGTTATTATTGACATCGCGCTCGATAACCACGGGGCGGACAGCAGTATAGTACTCGTCAGCGCCCAGGGGCTTGGCGTCCTTGTCCTCAGGGGCGGGGTTTGTTTTGGTGAGCACACGCACCTGCGGGTTGCCGCGCGGGTCGCGGAAAACGACCTTCTGGGGCACCAAAATGGCCTTTTCCAGCACGCCCTCTTCCAGCACAGCGCGCACGTACATGCCGGGCAGGAGCGTGCGGTTGTTATTTTCAAACCTGGCGCGCACGGTGACCACGCCGGTGGACTGGTCAATGGTCACATCGGAAAAGAGCAGATCGCCCTCAATCCAGTCGGCCTGTTCACCGGCTGCGGCAGCCGCGTCATTACGGGCGTAAGGTGTGCCGTCTTCCAAAATAAGTTTGACCTTGACCGAGTTGGGGCCGCTGGACTTGAGCTGGCCCTGCTCCAAGGCGCGCTTCCACTGCAACAGCTCGGCACTGGGCCGGGTTACGTCTACATAGACGTGGTCAAGCTGCTGAATGGTGGCCAGGGGCTGCGGCTGGTGCGCGGTGACCAGAGCGCCGGGGGTGACAAAAGAACGACCGATGGTCCCGGAAACCGGAGCCGTGACTTTGGTATAATCAAGATTAATGCGGGCGGTTTCCAGGGCTTCCCTGGCTGCGGCCACTGAAGCGCGCGCGTGCCGGTAGGCGGCCTGGGCATCGTCGTTTTCCTGTTTGCTCACAGCGTCTGACTGCACAATCTGCCCGTAGCGCTGCGCCAGCAGACGCGCCGATACCTCATTGGCCTCCACGCGGGCCAGCTCGGCCTGGGCGTTGTTATAGGCGGCCTGGAACAAAGCCGGATCGATCTGATAGAGCACCTGACCGGCCTCAACCTCGGCGCCCTCATCAAAAAGGCGCTCCTGAATAATGCCGCCCACCTGGGGCCGCACATCGGAAACCATGAAGGCCGAGACGCGGCCGGGCAATTCGCGGGTAAGCGTAACCTGCTGCTCGGTGACCGTCATGTAGCGTACGGTTGCCGGTGGGGCTTCATTTCCGGATTCGCCGCCGGAACAGCCGGGCAATAGGACAAACGCGCCGCCCAGCGCGATAATCAGTAAGGAGTAAATGGGTGAAATAATAGAACGAAGCAGCATGAGGTTCCTCCTTCTCGGATACTGCATATCAAAACAGGACTCATTGGAGCCGTTCAGCTTTGAAGCTGTAGCCAGAAATACTCCGGCGTTGCGTAGCCGCACCGATGCGATCTGCGCTGGGCGGTTTTGCCCGCCGCAAAGCTACAGCTTCCATGCGAAAATGCTCTGAATGGTCGTCTAAGCTGGCTGTCTAGCACCGCAAATATTAATATGCAATGCCCTGAATTAAAAATATCTTTCCAAAAATGGAACGCCGTGTCATAATAAGATACCGGCAGCTAAGCCGCAAAATAGCCTTGGATTTTGCGCATTTATAAAGGAAATATGTTTTTGCCTTTTGGTTCTAACAACAGCATTTGGCATTCTAATTTTGTAACATTTCAAAGTTAAACGGCCCTAGAGTATTTTAACATTGAAATTATATAGTTGGTAAAATGCTCTGGTGCAGCGAAGCTGCACCCGCGCGCGGTCAAGCAGCGCGTGCCTTTCGCAAAATCGTCTTAGATTTTGCGCATTTATAAAGGAAATGTGTTTTTGCCTTTTGGTTCTAACAACAGCATTTGGCATTCTAATTTTGTAATATTTCAAAGTTAAACGGCCCTAGAAGGAACCTGTCATGCACGATCTGCTGCGCGACATACCTCTATTTGTGGAAATCGCCCGAAAAAAAAGCTTCTCGCAAGCAGCCGACGCCCTGGAGATGCCGGTCTCAACACTTTCCCGGCGCATGTCTAAAATGGAAAAATCCCTGGGGGTGCCCCTGCTGTTGCGCAATTCCCGTAAAGTGGAACTGACGGAAAGCGGGCGCATCCTGTATGAGCGCTGCGACGGCATCGTCGCCGAAACCCGTGAAGCCGTGGAGGCCGCCCTGCACAATATGCAGACCCCGACCGGCAAAGTGCGCTTTTCCGTGCCCGGCGATATCTTTCACAACTACCTGGTGGACGCGCTGTGCGAGTTTGCGCACACCTGGCCGGATATCCAGCTGCATATCCATTTTTCCGAGCGCTGGGTCGACCTTATCAACGAGCCCTTTGACCTGGAGCTCCGGCTGGGCGACCTGCCCGATTCCACTCTGCTGGCCCGCAAGCTGGGCACGGGCAGTCCGTATCTTTATGCCTCGCCCAAACTGCTGGACCGCTTTCCGCTGCCGCAGGAACCGGCTGATCTGGCCCGCATCCCCTGCCTTAACCTCAACTGGCTGGGAAACCTGTGGACCTTGAGCCGGGACGGGAAAAGCCAAACCGTTCCCGTGCGGGCGGCACACGTGCTCAACAGCATGAGCGCCTGCCTGCGCCTGGCTGTGGGCGGCCTGGGCGTAGCCATGCTGCCGCCGCCCTCGGCAGAGCGTTATGAAAAAACCGGAGAACTGATCAGAGTACTGGAAGGTTGGGATCTCCCGTCCGGCAGCGCTTATCTGGTCATGGCCAGCCGTCAGGTGCCGCACCGGGTCCGCCTGCTCATCGAACACCTGGTGAAGCATTTCAGCACCTTGCAAACAAAATATCCAGAATAGCGTTTATTTGTGAAACAAATACCGCAAAATCCAAAAATATCGCCCCTGCAAGGTCAAAAGGCTCTAAACGGAGAATAACAGGCCAGGATGCACTGCTCCGCAAAGGCTCGCTCGTAACGGCCCAAAACAGGCGCGGTGGCGCGCAAGGCGTCCACCCGGGCCAATTGCTCCAGAATGCGCGCCTCCAGTTCCGGCCAGGCCCAAGCGCCCTGCTTTACTGCCTTGATTTCCTCGCGGCAGTGCAGCGGAAACACCACCCGCCCGGTGCGGAGCAATTCTTCCATCTGCGCCAAGGCCCGCAAGGCATGCGACAAAGCCTTGAAATCCACCCGGTTGTGTGCGGCGTCCGCCAGCCCTTGCGCCTGCCCGGCCAACTCCGCATCCAGGCGGGACAGGAAATCGCAAAGCGGCACAGCTGCGGCATGCAGTTTGCCGCCCAATTGCAAGAATTGTCCGTCCGGACCGGACTTAAGGCTACAGTGAGCGCTTTGCCCGCAGGCCGCCAGCAGCCCGTCAAGATAATCGCCCAGCCTGGCTTTTGCCCCCGGGGCCGGGTGCAACGATTTAAAATATGCATCTACCGCTTTGAACGCGCCCAGGCGGGTGCCGGCAATGCCGTATTTTTTAGCCTGCCCCAGGCTGTATTGGGCATAGCCCCGGCTGGTTGCCGTATCCAGCAAGCGCAGCGGGTTGGCAAACACAACATCCAGAACCGGGTCGCGATACAGAGTGCAGGCCGCGTGCGAAGGCGCGAACAAAAGATCCATGCCCCCAATATCACCCTGCGGCAACTGCTCCAGCAGCCAGCGCTGCACGCTGACTAGGTCGATATCCGTATCCTGGGGCAGATTGCGCTCGGCAGTGGTGTTGGACGAATAATGGATGCTGTGCTCTGCCG
>CAZNBK010000017.1:0-7209 GCA_964571105.1 uncultured Desulfovibrionaceae bacterium | reverse complement strand
CGCAAACACGCCGCGCACGTCCAGGTCGGACCGGCCCGGAATATCCGTGCCGTAAAGCCTGCCCCCGAACTCGGTCAGGAACAGCAATCCGGCTTTGCGCTCGGCGCACAGCGCCCTTGCCTTTTCCAGCAATTCAGCCATGCCCGCAAGCCCCTCAGATAACCGAGCGCACGTCTCGGCCTTCCACAAAATCACGAATATTGGCCAAAACGCCCTCGCCAAGGCGGGCCAGAGCCTCGCCGGTCACCCAGGCGATGTGCGGAGTGATCAGACAATTGGGCGCGCCGAACAGCGGGCTGCTTTCAGGCAACGGTTCCACGGTGGTGGCGTCCAGCCCCGCCCCGGCAATGACGCCGTCTTCCAGGGCCCGGCGCAGGTCCGCTTCATTGATCAGTCCGCCCCTGGCTGTGTTGATGAGAAAAGCCGCTTGCTTCATCTTTGCCAAAAAATCCCTGTCCACCATCTCCCGGTTTTCCGGGGTCAGCGGGCAATTTAAACTGATAAAATCGCTTTGCGCGACCAGTTCGTCCAGGGCGGCAAAGGCAAAGGGCGCAAACCCGGGCGCTTCTTTGGGGCGCGGATTGTAAGCCAGAATATTCATCCCGAAACCATGCCCGATATGGGCCACAGCCCGACCAATGTCGCCGAACCCGATAACGCCCAGGGTTTTACCGTGCACCTCCACGCTGGTTCGTTTATAAAACGGCCTGCCCCTGGGGACGCGTCCCCACTCCCCTAAAAGCACGGCATTGGCGTGCACGGTAATGCTTCCGGCCAAATCCAGCAGCAGGGCAAACACATGCTGCGCCACCGAGTCAGTTGAATAGCCGCGCACATTGGTAACAATAATATCCCGTTTTTTGGCGGCAGCCACGTCAATGAAGTCAAAGCCCGTGGCCGGCACGGCAATCATTTTTAAATGCGGGGCAGCGGCCAATTCCTTTTCCCCCAGCGGCACGCGGTAGGCCGAGATAATATCGGCATCGCTGATCCGCTCCGGCACCTGCTCGGGCAGGGTGGTTTCATAGGATACAAAATCTCCCAGAGCTTCAAAGCGGGACCAGTCCACATTTTTACCCAGAGCCTGATTTTCAAGAAAGACAATTTTGTACTTGCTCACAGCTGTCACCATCCTTGCTAGAGCCGTTTTAATTTTGAAATATTACAAAATTCGAACACCAAATGCTGCCTTTAAAGCCAAAAGACAAAAACACATTTCTCTTATAGATGCGCAAAGTCCAAGGCGATTTTGCGAAATGCACACGCTGCTTATCCTTATCGTATACCTCTCGGTCGCACAGGGCGTGCGACCGAGAGAGTCGCTTGTGAAAAACGTAGTTTTCACTGCGCTCCCGCTGCGCGGGTGCAGCTTCGCTGCACCAGAGCATTTTACCAGTATATAATTTTAATGTTAAAATGCTCTGGCTATTACTTACAGCACTTAACCCGGCAAACGCTTGCAGGCAAGTCTGCCAAGGGCCTTTGTCGAGGGTTATTGACCCGCTGCTCACTATGGGTTTATGTTTAAAAAAATAAGCCTTAAAGCAGCTTACCGCATTGCTGCCCGGCTGCTCTTTGCCCGGACAGCGCCGGAGTGTTTTTTTGAAGACAAACCCGCCGGTGCGCGATTGGCATGGGGCCATTTGCCGAACGTAAGCGCCAATCCCGTTGCAAAAAACTTTAAAGGATAACTCATGTCTGTCTATTACATGCCGCAGCCGGGCGATTCATTTTTGCAAGGCATCTTTACCTGGATTAAAACAGGGAAACAGCCTCGCCCTTCTTTCCCCAGAGCCATACAATTTCAAACGCTGTCCACCTGCAATGCCCGCTGCATTTTCTGCTGCCATCGGCATAGCCCGGCTGAAATCAAACACGGGCGCATGGATGATTCCCTGATAAAAAAAATCATCGGCGAATGCGCAGCCCACAAATTCAGCGTTTTCCGCATCAGCCCCTACCTCACCAACGAGCCCCTGCAAGACAGGCGCATGCCCGCGATCCTCAAGGAAATACGTCGCAATACCTTTGGTTATACCAAAACAAAAATCAACACCAACGCCATGCTGCTCAACGAAGAGATGAGCCGCCAAATTCTGGATTCCGGGCTCAATTACCTTTGGATCAGCGTCAATGGGTACAGCCCGGAAACGTACCGCGAATCCATGGATCTCGACTACGAGACGGTCATGTCCAACATCGATACCTTCCTGGAGATGAAAAAGGCGACCGGGAAAAAATACCCCAAGGTCAGCATCACCACCATCAGAACCAAGCTGGTGGAGGATGAACTGGATTATGCCCGCACTTACTGGGCAAAACGGGATGTTGCCTTTAAAATCCACCATCTGGACAACAGGGTGGGAGAAAATGTTGTGCAAGACCTGCGCGCTGCCGATCAGCCCGTCGCATACAAGCGACATTGCGATCTTTTCCTGAAGCAGGCTTACATTGTGGAAAGCGGAGATATGATCATCTGCTGCCACGACTGGCGCCAAAGCGTGGTCGTGGGCAACATCGCCAAAACATCCATTGCCGAGGTCTGGAATTCAGCCCGGTTTAAAAAACTTATTTATGAATATTACGCTGAAAACTTCGACAATCTGGATATCTGCCGCCATTGCAATTAGATTTTTTGGTTTATGCATAATTTCAAGATTAAAATGCCCTGAACGCTCCAGCTGCATTTTTTCAGCTTTCAGCAAAAGAGCCGGGAAAATTCCCGGCTCTTTTGTTTGCGTTAATAATTGCGGCTTTCGGCAAGCTTATGCTTCGTGCGGCGCATCGGCCCGGTCCGGGTCTTTCTTGTCGCCGCGCAGGGCCAGCAAGGCGGTGCTTACAAAGATAAGCACGATGCCCAGTATGGACTTGGTGGTCATGGGTTCGCCCAGGAGGAAAATGCCCCACATGGCCGCAGCCAGGGGTTCCACCAGGGTAAGGGTCACCGCCGTGGAAGTGTTGGTAGTGCGCAGGCCGGCCAGATACAGCGCATAGGCCAAGGCCGCGGTAATCACCCCCAGGTGCAGGGCAATGACCACACCCTTGCCGGTGAATATCCAGGCCGTGGGGAAGATGAAGAAAATGGGCAAGCAGAAAAACGCGCCAATGGCGAAAAGCACGCCCATGACCGCGTCGGCGTCGCGCCCCTGAATGATCACCTTACCGGCAATAATGTAAATGGAATAGAATGTGGCCGCGCCCAAGGCCAGCAGCAGCCCGATGGGCTTGATGGATATTTCGCCGGTGAGCGAAAGTAGGCCCAGGCCGACCAGGGCCAGTACCGTGGCCGGATACCAGATGGTTACCGGTTTTTCCTTAAGGAAAACCCAGGCCATCAGCCCGCCGATGATGGGGGTGGCTCCGATGCCGACCACCGTGCCCACGGCCACGCCGGTAAATTTAAGGGCCATGAAAAAGCAGAGCTGGTAACCGAGAACGCCGATGGCGGCCAAGAAGGTTTTGCCCAAAGGCCAGGTGCGCAGGTTAGGCAAACGCTTGCCCAGGGCACACCAGCCCAGGAGCGCGGCCCCGCCCACCAGGAGGCGCAAAGCGCCGATAACCATTGGTGTGGCCCCTTCCGGAGATAGGGCCTGGGTGGTGCCGGTGGTGGAAAAACAGAGCCCGCTCAAAATAATGAGCAGGGGACCCCTGGCGATAAAGCTTGTTTTGTTGCTCATGACAGTCTGGGGTTAAAGGTCCATGTTACAGGTCCAATACAATCCCACCACGGAGGGGTACATAGCACGCAAAAATTAGATCAGCCAGTGTTTCTTGCCTGTAAAAGAGTCGACAATACAATTGGGAAGCAAAAAGTTACAGGCTCGGCAAGACACTTCGAGCGGTTAATCAGCCCCGCCTGCCTCTGAACAATTTTGGACGCGGCACGGACAACATGACCATGCCCGCAAAAATCAGAAATGTCCCGCAGGCTATGGGCGGAGTCATGGGCTCGCCCAGGAGAAAAATGCCCAGCAGGGTCTGCCCCAACGGATCGCAGAGCACCAGGGCCACCACCACGGGCAGCGGCGTGATTTTCATGCCGGACAGGGTCAGACAATAGGCCAGGGCGCTGGGCACCACCCCCAGGTACAGGGCGGTCAGCAGGCCCGGACCGGTAAAAACCCAGGCCACGGGGTAAAAGAAAAACACCGGCAGACACAGAATTGCGGCAATGACAAATTGAAGGCACATCACGGTTTCCGGCTTTCTGCCCGTCAGAAGCGACTTGCTGAACATAAACTGCCCCAGAGAGCACAACCCGGACAGCAGGGCCAGGGCAATCCCCAGCAGGTTAACCTGCAACGGCTCGCCCACGGACAAGATCACCACCCCGGCCACCCCCAAAGCCGTGGCCGGATACCAGATCCGCTGCGGTTTTTCAGCAAAAAACAGCCAGGAAAACAACCCGCCGAAAATGGGCACGCAACCAGCCGCCACCATGGCCCCCACAGCAACCCCGGTCAAACGCATGGCCCAGAAAAAAATAATCTGCAACAGCGCAAAGCAGCAAGACGCGCCAAGCACCCGTTTCCAGGGCCAGCCGGTGAGCTTCGGCAAATTGCCTGTGGCAGCGCACCAGCTGGTCATGATGGGCATCGTCGTGAGCTTGTCGCTGCCCACGAGCAGGCGCAAACCGCCGATAATCGGCGGGGTAGCCCCGTCCGGGGCCAGGGCCTGGGTGGTGCCGGTGGTGCAAAAACAGACATTGCTTAAAAGCAGCAGCAGCACGCCGCGCATGTGCGGAGAGATGGCATTCATATCTGCTCAGGCAGCTTTTCCAGCATCTGGACACGACCGTCACCAAGCCGCACCGAGTTTACGGGGCAGCCGGTTTCCAGCCCCAGCGCCTCTAACTGGCGGGCGGTATGCGGGTGGCAGGTGAAGAAGAAGATCTGATGTGTGTCGGCCAGGGCAAGCACTGATCTGGCCGCAGACTTGGCCCGCTCCGGATCAAAATTTACCAGAATATCGTCCATGAGTATGGGCAGGGGCTCGGCATCCCGGCTGCGTTCATGAATGAGCGCCAGGCGCATGGCCAGGAACAGCTGCTCTCTGGTGCCGCGCGACAGCTGAGAGGCCGCGCGGGGCTCATTTTTATCCGTGAGCACAATCAGCGCGCCAGGCTCACTGGACGGGCTGATTCCTGCGTATTCGCCGCTGGTTATTTCCCGGAACAGACCGGAGGCCAGGCGCATCACTTCGGGTTGCCGCTCCTGCTCAAAAAAAGACTTGGCCCCGGCAATGGCATGCCGCGCCAAACTGAGCACTGCCCACTCGGCGGCCCGCTCCGCGATTTCCTCTTGTAGGGCCGCTTGCTTAAATTGCAGGTCTTCAAACTGCCGTTCGTCCAAAAGCGCATCGCGCTGCTGGCGCAACCGTCCGCGTTCCTCACGGCAGTCTTTGAGCAAGCGTTCCTGCTCCCGGCAGTGCCCGGCAATGTTAAACAACTGCCGTTCCAGCTTCTGCTCGGAAATATAGCTCAGCAGGTGACTGATCGCCTCGGCGTTTTCTCCGGCTCCGGTCGTGATTTCATTGCGCACCTGCGCCAACCGGGCGGCAGCGGCACAACGTTTCAGCCACTGCGCATGGGCCGGGGCAAATTCCTGCGGAGCAGACAGGCCGCGGATGCGGATAAATTCCTGCACGGCCTCTTCCGCCTGTTGCCGCTTGGCCTCCAGCTTCCCGCTTTCGGCAACAAGGGCCGTCAGCTGCTGTTCAAAGCGTCCCCGCTCGGCAGCGTCGGACTTGGCCGCCTGTGTGCGCTGTGCAACATGATCCAGGGTGGCCAGAGGGTCAGGGGCGCCCTGCGGGTCGAGTTTCCATTGGCTCACTGTCCGGGCGAGCAGCAGAAAAAGCCCGTTGCTGAAGCCTTCCAGGTGTTTGTCCAGGCGCGCGATTTCACTTTTAAGCGCGTTTTCCCGGTCCACCAGGGGCTGCAACTCCCGGACCTGGTCCATGATCGCCCTGACCTGGCCGGGCGAGCAATCCGGGCTGATGCCCAGCAAAATTAAAAATTCGCGCAGCTTAAGGCTCAAACCATTAAAGCTGTTTCCGGCCACTTCGGCCTTGGCGGCCTCGGTATCCTGGCGGGCTTTTATTTGCTCAGCCTGAACGGCCAGGTCTTTGCGGCGCTCCACACTGCGCAGGTCGCTGTCTTCCAGACCGGATAAACCAAGCGTTGCCTGCACGGCGCTGATCTGCTCCTGGTTGTCCTGCAATTCCTTTTGTATGGAAGTGAGGCGCTGATTTTTTTGCCCGGACACAAACAAGGCCGGTACCGCAAAGACCGCCAGCAAGACCAGAGCCGCCAGCAGCCCCCAGGTCGTGCCCTGCGACACCCCCGTAAGCACACCGCCCCAGGCCCCGAAATAAACGCCCAGCAAAAGCCAGCCGATCTGCTTGGTGCGCCGGATCTCGCCTTGCTGAAACTCCGCTTTTTGCAGCTCCAGCAAAAGCCGGTCGCGCCCGGACTTAAGCTCGCGCGCCAGGCTCAAATTTTCTCCCAAGCTATGCGCAGACTGCAATTCCGACAAATTTTGCGGCGCAACCAGCGCCTTCAATTCCTGGCCGAGCCGGTCGTACTCGTCGCGGGCAACAGCGGCATCGCGCTCGCTCTGCTTGATATCAGCGAGCAACTGCTCCAACTGCTCCTTGACGTCCTTGGAAAAATTGAACTCCTTGGCTTTGGCGTAAGTCCAATATTGATCGAGTTCTTCCTGGATCCGCCGGGTTTGTTCCTGCACGGCTTCCAGCTCAACCTGTCGTTCCGGAATCAGCCTGGAGCTTTCCACAAACTGGCCGCGCCGTCCCATGAGGTCGGCCAGCAATTCGTCCACTTCCAAAAGCGCGGGAAAGGGTTCGGGCTGCGCCAGCCTGGCCTGTACCTCCCCAAGGCGGGACTGGACCTGCTTCGTGGCGGCCAGACATGCCCCGGCCTGCTCTTGCAGGTGTTCAAAGCGGACCGGATCGTCAGCCTGAAAATTTTCCGCGCCCGCAGCCGCTTCCACTTTCAGCGCTTCTTCCAGTTCATTGCGCTCCTGCCACAATGGGAAAAGGCGCTGCGCGGTTTTAAATTTCACTTGCTCAGCCAGTAATTTATCCAGCTCTGCTTGAAGATCCCGGTCTTTTTCGGCCAATTGCCCCAGGTCCCGCTCCAGGGTCATATACTGTTCGAGATTGCCGTGCATGGGCGCCAAACGATCCTCAACC
>CAZNBK010000016.1:11856-16371 GCA_964571105.1 uncultured Desulfovibrionaceae bacterium | reverse complement strand
AAGACCGACCGGGCACCCGGGTTTCCATTCGCTCATTCCCCTGCCGGAAATCATCAGCGAGATTGTCTCCTGCGGCGCCAAGAGCCGCCGGGTCATGGACCGCCACGCCGAGGTGGTCAACCGCTTCGGTTCGGAACTGACCGTGCTCATGGATGTGCCGGAAGATGATCTGGCCCAGTATTACGCTCCCCTGGGCGAGGCCGTTGCCCGCATGCGGCGGGGCGAGGTTATTCGGCGCAGCGGTTTTGACGGCGAGTACGGCATCATTCGGGTATTTTCCGATGCCGAACGCAAGGAACTGGTCACCCATCGCGGGCAGATCAGTTTAAGCGGGCTGGATTTGCCGGTCAGCGAAGGCAGTGCGGGCAGCGGCGTTAAAAAGCGCTCCCGCAAGGCCAAAGAAACCGGGGTGCGCCCGGAAGCGCTTTTGAGCGGTGGCGGCGGTTTGAGCCTGGACAAGTCGGGGCTGGGCGGCGATGACGGCGTTCCACAAAAAAAAAGCGATGCGCCGTTCCTTTACAACGATGACCAGAAAGAAGCCATTGTGGCCGGGCCGGAGCCCGTGCTGGTGTTGGCCGGGCCGGGCACGGGCAAGACGCGTACCCTGATCGGGCGCATTGAGCATTTGCTGGCCGAAGGGGTGCCCGCACATAAAATTTTGGCTTTGACCTTCACCCGCCGCGCGGCCACGGAAATGGACCAGCGCCTGACTGCGGTTTTGGCCCCCAAAGGTGAAGTTGCCCAGGATATGGCCGCAGCCGCAGCTTCGGGCGCGGCTTTGGTGCACAGTGCTGAACACGGCTTCGGGCGTGGTCAGGAACAGGGCGATGCTGGGCAGAGCAGCGCGGAGGCTGTCGAAGACAGCGCGCCCGAGGTTGACGCACCTGCCGCTGGCGCACCTGCCGTTGACGCGCCCCCCGCGGTTGAGACCGCTGCGCCCCCGCCGGCCAGTGCTTCCGGCAAAGTTGCAATGCCCACCACCGATACCATGCACGCCATCGCCTTTGTGCTCTGGCACAAAGTGCTCGATGCGCCGGTGCTCATGTCCGAGGAGTCGGCCTTTCGGGTGTTTTGCGATGCCTCGGCGGAGAGCGCATCCGCGCGCACCAGGGCGGCCTGGCAAGCGGTCAACCTGTCCAGGGAAACACTTACCCCCTGCCCGGAAGAGTGGCAGCCGTATCTTGAGGCGTATATCCGGCACAAGGCCTCCTGGAACCTGGTGGATTATATCGAATTGATCGAGTTTTGGCGCGAACAGATCGACAACGGCCTGTTCACCCCGCCCTGGGAGCATGTGCTGGTTGACGAGATTCAGGACCTTACTCCTTTGCAGCTTGTGGTCATCAAGAGTTTGCTGCCGGAAAACGGCTATGGTTTTTTCGGCATCGGTGACCCCAACCAGTCAATTTACGGCTTCCGGGGCGCGCACGGTCAGGCCCATGAGTATTTTAAAGACACCTGGCCGGAGCTGAGAATCATTAACTTATCGGAAAACTACCGATCTGCCTGTCAGGTGCTGGATACGGCGGTTCCTGTGCTCGGCGACGATCTGGTGGGCGATGCGCCCTGTGCGCTGACGCAAATGCCCGCCGAGGTGCGGCTTTTTGAAGCGCCCACTGCCGAGAGCGAGGCTGCCTGGGTAGCCGATCAGATTGCCCGGCTGCTCGGGCCTACCAGCCATACGCTGATGGACGCGGCGCAGGAGCAAGAATCAGCCTTGCACGGCGAGCAGCTAAGCCCAGGCGATATTGCCGTGCTGGTCCGGGTGGGTGCGCTTATGCACCCCATTCGCGAAGCTCTGGACCGCAGGGGCATTCCTTGTTCCGTGCCCACGGAGGAAGTATTCTGGGCCGATGCCAGGGTTAAGGCCATCATTGACGCGGCGGGCGTGTTTTTAGGCATTGTGGAGGGCAACCCGGAAGATGCCTTGAGCTGCCCGGACCGGGTGTTGGCCAAAGGGCCGCTGGGGGTTGCCGCTTATTTGCAGGCCACTGCGCCGTTTGATGAAATGTTTTGGCGTTCCTCTGCTTTTAAGGGCCTGGTGCGTGCCTATGACGCCCACCAGGGCTGGACCGGGCTGATCAACTGGGTCAACCTCCAGAACGAATTGGAATTGGTCCGGGGCAAGAGCGAGAAAGTCCAGGTCATGAGCCTGCACGCTTCCAAGGGCCTGGAATTCACCGCAGTGTTTATGCCTTGCCTGGAAGACGGGCTGATGCCCTTTGCCGGTCCGTCCTTTCTCACCGGGCAAGGTACCGATTTTGACAGAATCGACTACAAGGAAGAGGCCCGGCTGTTTTTTGTCGGGGCCACCCGCGCCAGGCAGGCCCTTTACTTAAGCTGCGCGGCCCGGCGCCGACTTTATGGGCGGGAAATACACCCGCAGCCATCGCCCTTTTTAAAGCGATTGCCCGATAAATGGATCAAACATTCCCGCCTGGTCAAGCACGTCCGCCAAGAAGTCGAAATGCTGACGCTGTTTTAGCCCGCCGACAGGATGGCGGCCCTGCGAATCCCCTCTGCCGTCCCCTCAGCCTCGTTTACCGCGATGGGTTTCAGCATATTTCGAGTCAGGACTAAAAATGGATGCATTACCACTTCCCCTTGCCGCACCCTCCTGGGTGATTCCGGGCAGCATCGCGGATAACGCCCGGTTTCTCGCCGGAAAAGTCTCGGAAATAGGCTTGTGTTTTTTTGAAAGCACAGCCTGCCTGGCTTATACGGACCAAGACTTGCCGGGCGATCTTGCGGACCTGCCCTTGTCCTGGCACGTGCATTTGCCTCTGGGTTTACCCTGGGCGCAAGGGCAGGCCGGGGCAGTCGCCATGGAGCTGCTGAATAAAACAGCTTTTTTAAAAGCGACCAGGGCGGTGTTGCATTTGCCCCCCGGACTGGGCGCGGGCAGCACAGACCCGACACTGCGCCGGTTTTTGCTTGAATTTGTGGAGCACTGGGAGCTGGCCGGGAGAAGGCCCACAGACCTGTTGCTGGAAAACCAGGTGGGGGATGCCTTCAACGTGCTGCTGGACTTGGCTGACAGGCATGGCTGCGGCTTGTGTCTGGATCTCAGCCACTGGCTGCTGAGCAAGAATGCGCGGGAAATGCCGAAGACGGATTTCTTGAATAAAGTCGGCCTGGTGCACTTAAACGCGCCCGGTGAAAAAAAGGATGGGCACGGTTCGCTGCTGGAACTCAGCCCGGCAGAAGCGGATTGGGCTCGGGCGCTGCTGGGACAGCTCAGGGCTAAAAACAAAGCCGCTCAAGCCTTGGAGACCGACAGCCCCCTGCTCATGCTCGAGGTGTTTTCCTGGGACAAACTCCAATCTTCCCTGCCGGTTTTAAACAGCTGGCTGTCTTATTGACAATTCATCTCAAAAAATATCTAGACATTTTCTAGAAAAAGTTTAAAGCTTAACTTCCGGCTAGTCTCCGCATTGGAGCAGTGCCGAGGCACAGGCGACTGTGCAGTGAAGCATTTAACATTGAAATTATACTCGGCAAATGCTTAAGCGGTGCACGCAAGGCCCCCAGTGCCCCAGCAGGTATACACACCCTACGGATGAGGTGGGCAGGGGCGCTAGGCGAGACTTACTCCCGCCGCAGTGCCCGCTCAAGTTTAAAACGTGCTGGTTGCACTGCAACCCAAGCATGGCCGGGTATAACGGGACATCTGTCCGGCAGGTTGGCATTATGAAAAGAATTATAGCTTTAGCAGCGCTGATGGTTTTGTTCAGCTGGCAGCAGTCCGCCGCCGACAGCACCGGGCTCACCGCCGGTGTAGGTTACGGCTCCGGCGAGTCCGCCGCATACTATCTAACTCTCAAGCACGCTTTTGGTTCGGTGGCCCAGTCCGACATGGGCTATCTGACCCCGACGCTGGAGCTTTCCGGCCATGTCTGGACAAAAAGCGACGACCGGACTTATGGGCTGACCCTGGCTCCGGGGCTGCGCTACGACTTTTTGGCCGGTGACTTTTTTCATCCCTATATCGGCTATACTTTGGGCGCTACGGTTATTTCCGATGAAGAGCTGGGACGCCGCGACTTCGGCAGCCATGTGCTGATGCTCAACCGCGGGCTTGTGGGCGTGCGCTTTGGTGAATCCATCCAGCAGCGCCTGGAGTTCAATTACAGTTACTATTCTACCCTCGGCCTGACCTCCACCGATGACGGGTTTGGAGTGTGGGGCGTCAATTACGGGTTGGATTTTTAGGTTAGTTCCATACCGACACGTGCCTTAACCAACCAAGGCAGTGCTCCGGTCCGGCAATGCTGCCGGACCGGAGCGGGTGGCCTTGCCGCAGATTTGGCCCCAGGTATACAAATCCCTTGACAAAGCCCGGCTAAAAGCCTAAGAGATTGCAGCCCTTTAGGGAGAAATCCCTTGGGGGCTCATCCTGTGGTCGTTTTAGGCAATTTACGGGGTGGCCTTTCAGGCCCCCCTTTTTTTTCCCAAAGTTTCATCCGGAGGCGACCGGCAGGGTTTTGCATCAGGATTTGATATATGGCGAATGAA
>CAZNBK010000016.1:344-11846 GCA_964571105.1 uncultured Desulfovibrionaceae bacterium | reverse complement strand
CGGCGGGGCTGGATTTGTGGGGCGCAGAACTTTTGGGGGAAGGCCGTCCGATTTTGCGCATTTATGTGGAAGGGCCTGACGGGGTAAACATCGACGCCTGCGCCCGGCTGTCCCGCCAAATAGGGCTGGCCCTGGATGTGGAGGATGTTATGCCTTCGGCGTACATCCTGGAGGTGTCGTCGCCGGGGCTAACCCGTCCCTTTTTCGAACCCGACCAGATGCAGGCCTACCTGGGGCGGTTGGTTGAGGTCACCCTGAATGAGCCTTTGCCGGAATTTCCCAGACGCAAGAAGTTCTACGGAGAATTGCTGGCTGTGGACGGTGATGTAATTACCCTGCACCTGGCGGACGCTCCGGAGTCTGACGCGCAAACGGCTGCGCTTGACTGGAACAATGTGCGCAAGGCCCACCTGGTGCATGTCTTTCCGCAACCGGGTAAAGGCCCGAAAAAGAAACTGTGATTTGTAAATAAACCCGTTGTAATGATGGGGGTTAATTCTTTGGCCGGACTGGTTCCGGCGGAAAATAACTTCAAGGATGTAATCTGCAATGAGCATGGAACTTAAAAAAGCCCTGGATCAGATCAGCAAGGACAAGGGTCTGGATCGCGATATGCTGATCGATACCCTGGAAGATGCCGTGCGCACCTCTGTGCACCGTAAATACGGTGAGGAGATGGATATTGAAGTCTCCTACAATGAAGAGACCGGCGAGATTGAGGTCTATCATTTTAAAATAGTCACGAACAAGGTGGTTGATCCCAGCGAAGAAATTTCTCTCAGTGAGGCCCAGGAGCACGACCCCTCGGTGCAGCTGGATGATGAAATGGGTTTTCGTCTGAAAATTGAAGATTTGGGGCGCATTGCCGCGCAGTCGGCCAAGCAGGTGATTATTCAGCGCATGCGCGATGCCGAACAGGAAATTATTTACGAAGAATACAAAGACCGCGTGGGTGAAATTGTGCCCGGCATTGTCCAGCGCCGCGACAAGGCCGGCTGGATCATCAACCTGGGGCGCACCGAAGCGCTTCTGCCCAAAGAAGAACAAATTCCCCGCGAACACTTCAAGCGCGGCGACCGGGTGGAAGCCCTGCTTATTGATGTGCGCAAAGAAGGACGCGGCCCGCAAGTTATTGTTTCGCGCAGCCACCGCGACTATATGGCCGCGCTGTTCAAGCGCGAGGTGCCGGAAGTGGACGACGGCATTATCCAGCTCATGGGCATAGCCCGCGATCCGGGCAGCCGCGCCAAGGTTTCCGTGCTTTCACGCGACCGCGATGTGGACCCGGTGGGCGCCTGTGTAGGTATTCGGGGTTCGCGCATTCAGAATATTGTTCAGGAACTGCGCGGCGAACGCATCGATATCGTGGTTTGGAGCCAGGATATCGCCTCGTATGCCCGCAATGCTCTGGCCCCGGCCACAATTTCCCGCATCGTGGTCGACGAGGATGAAAACCTGCTGGAAGTTATCGTGCCCGATGATCAGTTGACCAATGCCATTGGCCGCAAGGGGCAGAACGTCAAATTGGCCGCCAAACTTCTGGGTTGGAAAATAGATATTTTCACCGAGTCCCGCCACCAGGAATTGCACGCCATTGGCCGCGGCCTTGAGCAACTGGCCGCTGTTGCTGAAATTCCTGTGGAAGCCTTTACCGAGGCCGGATACAACTCTCTGGACATCATTAATGCGGCTGCCGATGAAGACTTGCTGGCCGCTGTTCCGGGCTTGTCCAAGTCTCGCCTCAGCGATTTACGCGCTGCGGCCAACCTTTTAGGCAGCGACACGCCTGCGGCGGCAACTCCTGTGGAAGTTACCCCGGAAGCAGAAGAAGTTGTTCAGGAAACGGCTGCCGAAGAAAGCCCGGCGGAAACTGCTGCGGACGAAGAAGCCAAACCGGCTGACTGAGCCGGATGTGTTGAAAGGGCGTAGCGTGTCTGAGGCGGGCATGAGTATGGCCGGGAAGAATGGGGCCGCAAAGATTCCTTTGCGCTCCTGCCTGGTATGCCGGGATAAAATGCCCAAGCGCGAGCTGTTGCGCCATATCTGCGCAGACGCGGACGGAGCGGTGCAAATTATTGAGGATTCAGGTCAGAAAATGCCTGGCCGGGGTTTTTACGTTTGTAACCGGGAAACTTGTCGGGAGCGGTTTGCAAAGGCCTGTCGCAGACGTTGCCACAAGAAGCAGGATACCCGCCCGGCTTAAAGCGAATATTAAAAGCGGCCTTTAGGGCTGTGCCGGATATTTTTATTTACGATCAAGACCGGGGCGGGCAGAAGCGTGCCCGCAGCAGGACTGAAAGCATGAGTGAAGATAAAATCAAAGTAAAAGACCTGATGGAAGAGTTGGGGAAAAACTCCAAGGAAATGTTGCAGGCTTTGCGAGAGCTGGAAATTCCGGCCAAATCGTCGCTGAGCAATATTGATCCGGAAGATGTGCCCCGCATTCGCGCCCATTTTGAGGCTGATGCCAAGACGGAAGTGCTGCGCAAGGAAATTCAGCCCGGAGTGGTGGTCCGCCGCCGCAAGAGCAAGTCTGTGGAAGAACCTGTGGCTGAGCAGCCGGAAGTTGAAGCTGCGGAAATTGAAGCGCCCGCGGTTGAAGAACCTGCCGCTGAAAAACCTCAAAGCGACAAGCCTGCCCGGATTATCCGCCGCAAGGGTGAAGCCGAAGAGGCAGCCACGCCCGAGCAAACACCTGCCGCGAACGACAGCGCTCCGGTTGAAGACAGCGAAGAAGCGCCCAAGAAAAGCAAGCGGGGCACGGCCAAACAGGAAGAAGCCGAGGCTTCGCCGGTGGAAGACGAGGCCGCTGCATCCACGGAAATAGGCACTTCATTGCGCAAACTGGCCGCGCCCGATGCGACCGCAGAGCCGGATGATGAAGATATCGCCGTGTCCAGAAGCGGTGTGGCCGCCGGGCTTGACGCGGTTCGCAAAGGCAAAGCCCCGAAGTCCGATACCCCCGACGAGGCCGCAACGCCGACAAAAAGCACTGCTGAAGCGCAGGAATCAGGCCCGCAGGTAAGAGTTATTTCCAGGCCTGCCAAGGTTATAGCCCCTGCGCCCGTCGTTCCTCCGCCCTTTAGCGACACCCCCGCCGAACCCCTGATCCGGGAAAGAACCGCCTCCACCGACAGCAGCCCTGGCGGTTACCGCCGGGAGCAGGAGCGGGACGGCGCCAAGAAAAAAGGCAAGCAGACGCACCAGCGCCGGACCGTGGATTTCCATCAGGAGATTGACGAAAACGTTTTTGGCGCTGCGGCGCCGGAAGCGGACTTGTGGAGTGAGGCCGCGCCGCCCGCCGGGCCGCGTCCGCCACGCCGCCCGCGCCGTAAAGGCAGGGATAGCAAACCCACACCGGCGACTCAGCCTCTCAAGGCCATCAAGCGGAAAATCCGCATGGACGAATTTATCCGCATTGGCGATCTGGCCCATGAAATGGGGCTTAAGAGCACCAATATCATCAAGGTGCTGATGAACCTCGGGATCATGGCCACGGTCAACCAGACCATCGACCTGGATACGGCCACCCTGGTTGCCGCAGAATTTGATTATGAAGTGGAACATGTCGGTTTTTCCGAGCAGGATTACCTGGCGGATAAAACCGAGGACAAGCCCGAAGATCTCAAGCAGCGTCCGCCCGTGGTGACCATCATGGGCCACGTTGACCACGGCAAGACCTCGCTTTTGGACGCCATCCGCAAGTCTTCAGTGGCTTCAGGCGAAGCCGGAGGCATTACCCAGCATATCGGCGCGTATCATGTGGCCACCAAGCGCGGCGATATCGTGTTTCTGGATACGCCCGGGCACGAGGCCTTTACCGCCATGCGCGCCCGAGGCGCGGAAATCACCGACCTGGTTATTCTGGTGGTAGCCGCTGATGACGGCGTTATGGAACAGACCCGCGAAGCAGCCAACCACGCCAAGGCCGCCCATGTGCCCTTGATGGTGGCCGTGAATAAAATTGATAAGCCCGCAGCCGATCCGGAACGCTCCATCCGTGAGCTGTCGGAAATCGGTCTGGTGGCGGAAGATTGGGGCGGCGATACGGTTTTTGCCCGCGTTTCCGCCAAAACCGGTGAAGGTCTGGATGAACTGCTGGAAATGATTCTGCTCCAGGCCGAAATGATGGAGCTCAAGGCCAACCCGGACAAACCCGCTCGCGGGCGCATAGTTGAAGCCAGGCTGGATAAGGGCCGCGGCCCCATGGCCACCGTGCTCATCCAGGAAGGCACCCTGCGCACCGGCGATCCCTTTGTTTGCGGCATTTTCAGCGGTCGGGTCCGGGCCATGTTTGACGACCAGGGCCGGGTGATCAAGGAAGCCGGGCCGTCCATACCTGTGGAAGTGCAGGGCTTTGAAGGCGTACCTGAGGCCGGAGAAGAATTCTTTGCCGTGGCTGATGAAAAAATCGGTCGCCGCATTGCCGATGACCGCGCCGCCAAGCAGCGCGAACGCGAACTGGTCCGCGAAACCAAGGTTACGTTGGAAACATTCCTGGCCAGGTCGCCCGACCAGAAAGAAGCGCAGTCGCTTAATCTGCTTGTGAAAGCAGACGTGCAGGGCTCGCTTGAGGCAGTGACCGAGGCATTGAACAAACTGTCCACCGACAAGGTGCGCATCAACGTTATTCACGGCGGGGCCGGCGCCATCACCGAATCCGACGTTATGCTGGCTTCGGCTTCGGCGGCCATTATTATCGGCTTTAACGTGCGGCCCACAGCCAAGGTGCGTAACTTTGCCGAGCAGGAAAAAGTTGATATTCGTTTCTACGACATTATCTATAAGCTTGTGGATGAAGTGCACAGCGCCATGGCCGGCATGCTGGCCCCGGTGGTCCGCGAGGAATATCTGGGCCAGGCCGAAGTGCGTAAGGCCTTATCCGTGCCCAAAGTCGGCACCATTGCCGGTTCCTATGTGGTGGACGGCAAAATTACCCGCAATGCCGGTATCCGTCTGCTCCGCGACGGCGTGGTTATCTACACCGGCAAGATCAGCTCGTTGAAGCGCTTTAAGGACGACGTTCGCGAAGTGATGAAGGGCTATGAATGCGGCGTGGGACTTGAAAACTACAATGACATCAAGGAAGGCGACGTGTTCGAAGCCTTTGAAAACGTCGAGGAAGCCGCTACTTTGTAGGATTATCCGGAGGAGGAAGGCCCCCCCCTTTTGAAAAAGGTCCGTTCATCCTAAGCAAAGCGAAGGTGAACGAATATAAAAAGGGGCATCCTCCCCCAAGACCCTCCATCCTTTCCCTAAAACTTTTGATAGTGGGCGGCGGGGTAGTATTAAGAATGTCGTTGTTTTGTGAGTTAGCGTGATTATCGGCATTTTGACTGTTGAGTATGTGCTGCACGGCAATGATTCCCTTAAAGGCAAGCGCCGGGTGGCCAACAGTTTGAAGCAGAAGGTGCGCAATACCTTCAATGTGGCCATTGCCGAGGTGGGCAGCGAAGATTCTATGGTCAGGTTGCGCTTGGCTGTTGTTTCGCTAAGTAATTGTGAGCGCCATTTGACCAGCCGCTTGACCAAATGTCTGGCGCATATGGAAGCGGTTTGCCCGGAAGAGATGGTCTACAGCGATATTGAGATTGTGGGTGTTTAAATTACCTTGGACAGCGTTTGCCAGTTGAGTTTTGTAAAATTTTAAAATTAAAACGCGCTAAATATAATGGACGGGCGGATGAGCGGCATTGACATTGCGGCCTGGTTTCAGGACCATGACAGCTTTCTGGTGGCTGCGCACACCAATCCCGACGGCGACGCCATCGGCTCCATGTTTGCGGCCGGGCATATCCTGAAGGCCATGGGCAAGCAGGTGGCGCTTTATAACGCCTCGGGGCTGCCCGATGTTTTTGCCTGGTTGAAAAAACCCGCACCCATGATCAGCTCGCTCAGTCAGCTGGAAGGCCTGAACATGAAACCGGAATGCTGTCTGCTGCTGGATTGCGGCGATCTGGAGCGGGCCGGAGAAGAGCTCTGCCAGGCAGTTGTGGGCGGGCGGTTCATGCACACGGCGTCCATAGATCACCACCGCGACAACCCCATGTACGCGGAGATCAACTGGGTGGAGCCGAACACCGGGGCCACGGCGCAATTGGTGGGGCAACTGGCCGAACTTATGGGTTTTACGCTCACCGGCGCGCTGGGCGAGGCTGTGTATCTCGGCATTTCGGCGGATACCGGAAATTTCAGCTATGACAACACCACCCCGGAGATATTTGACATGGCCGCGCATATTGTGCGGCAAGGGCTTAAGGTCGGCGATTTTTGCAACCGGATGAACAACCAGTGGTCGCTGGCCCGCTTTCGGGCCTGGGGAGAGTTGCTCGGGCGTATAGAAACCGCATTTGACGGCCGGGTGGCTTATGTGGTGGCCGATCAGACATTTTTTGAAAATTACAGCTTGCCGGGCACGGATTTTAGTGAATTTTCCTCCATGCTGCGCCGGGTGAAAGGGGCGTCTGTGGGCTTATTCATCCGGGCGGTGGGTCCGGCCTTGAGCAAGGGCAGCCTGCGTTCCAGCGGGTTTGTGGATGTTTGTTCTGCGGCCCAGGCGCTGGGCGGCGGCGGGCACCGCAATGCTGCCGGGGTGGAGATGCCGGTTTTGCCGCGCGAGCTTTTGCTGCTGCTTTTGCCGCTTTTGGAAAAGGCCATAAACGATGCGGAAGCCGGGGGAGAGGTTTAGTGGGCGGCGAGCAACGCTCCGCAAGCACAATACCGCAGGTGGATGGGGTGCTGGTGCTCAACAAACCGTCCGGACCCAGCTCAAACCAGTGTTTGAACAGCTTGAAAAGGGCTGTGGGCAAGCAAAAAATCGGGCATGCCGGAACATTGGACCCTTTGGCGCAAGGTGTGTTATTGGTGCTGTTCGGTCAGGCCACCAAGCTGAGCAATTACCTGATGGGCAAGAAAACCTATAAAGGAACATTGCTCTTGGGCCAGACCACCGATACCTGGGACAGCCAGGGCCAGGTTTTACAAGAGAAACCTTGGCAGGGCGTGTCCGAGGCCGATGTGCGCGAGGCCGTGCTGGCCTGGGAAGGCGTAAGCGAGCAGGAAGTGCCCTCGTATTCAGCCGCCAAGCATCAGGGCAAGCCGCTATATAAGCTTGCCAGGCTTGGGTTGGAAACGCCTGTTAAAAAAAAGCGCATTGAAATTTTTTGCGCGGAGCTTATCTCTGTTGATTTGCCCCGTGCAACCTTCCGGGTAACGTGCAGTTCCGGCGCCTATATCCGGTCCCTGGCCCACAGCTTGGGGATTCGGCTTGGCTGCGGAGCAGTGCTCACGGAGCTGACCCGGGAGTATAGCCACCCGTTCAGTCTGGGTGAGGCAGTATCGCTGGAGACTTTAATTGAAGCTCCGGAGCGCCTGACTGAACTGGTTGCGCCCATTGAGGCGGCTCTGGCCGAGTGGCCGAGGGTTGTGCTCAATGCGGCGGAAGAAGCCGCCGTGCGTAACGGCACGGCCCTGCCGGTAAAGGCGGAAGAGGCGGTAACGGCTGTCGGTAACGGCGCCCAGGCCCTGCTTTTTTCACCTTCCGGCGCGGTGCTGGCCTTGGCCGAGCATCGGCAAGGGCCGGACGGGTCACCCGTCTGGGCGGTTTTACGGGGGCTATGGCGTTAACCCTAACTGTTTTTAAGGAGAACTGCTGTGGTAATGGACGTTGAACAGAAAAAAAGCGTCATCGACGAACATGCGCGCCATGAAGGTGACACCGGCTCTGCTGAAGTGCAGATTGCCCTGCTCACCACGCGCATCCTTTCCCTCACGGATCACTTCAAGGCCCACGCCAAGGATTTCCACTCGCGCACCGGTTTGCTGCGGATGGTCGGCCAGCGGCGTAACCTGCTGAAGTATCTGAAGAAAAAGGACATTCAGCGTTACCGGGCCATTGTTGAAAAGCTTGGTCTGCGTAAATAGTGATGGTGACCGACACAGGCCGGGGCCGTTTGCCCCGGCCTGTGCAACATTTTGTAGATGCTATATTTGAGATTGTCGCAGCGGGAAAGTTAATAAACTGCGGCCCGACCAGTACCTTGCCTTTTGGGCCTGGCCTGGTGGTGACGCGCAATTTTGTTTTTTGCAAAATTGATCCGCCGACTTCAAGCTCACGGGCGCTATGAGCTTTTGCTTCACAGCGCCGGAGCAGTTTGCCGTGAGATTTCAAGGCAAAAGTGCTCCGAGTTTTTAAACTCTAACCAGTCATACCGAGAAGGGGGAACCGGGAGTAAAGCTCTTGCGGGCACAAAATCAAGAGCTTTTCTCCCGGACTCCCCTTCAAGGAATCGAGGAATTTTTTATGGATAATATTTTCAATGCCACCAGAGTAACCGCAATGGTCGGCGGCAAGGAAATCATACTGGAAACCGGTCGTCTGGCCAATCAGGCTCACGGCGCAATCTGGATCCAGTGCGGCGGCACCGTGGTGCTGGCCACGGCCTGCATGCAGGAACTCAGGCAAGATATGGGTTTTTTCCCCCTTACGGTTGAATATTCCGAACGCATGTACGCGGCCGGGCGTATTCCGGGCAGCTTTTTCCGGCGCGAAATCGGTCGTCCCTCCGAGCGCGAAACGCTCGTTTCACGGTTGATTGACCGCCCCATCCGGCCCTTGTTCCCCAAGGGGCTCGGCCAGGAAGTGCAGGTGCTGGCTTCGGTGCTGTCTTCGGACCAAAGCACCGATTCCGATGTGCTGGCCCTGACCGGCAGCTCCGCCGCGCTGCACATCTCGTCCATTCCCTTTGCCGTGCCGGTGGCCGGGGGCAGAGTTGGCCGCATCAACGGTCAGTTTGTCATTAACCCCACCTTGCAGGAACAGGCGGAGTCTGACTTGAGCCTGGTGCTGGCTGCCAGCCGCGAGGCCGTGGTCATGGTTGAGGGCGAGGCCAAGTTTGTGAGCGAAGATGTGATCATGGAGGCCATTGCCTGGGGGCACCAGCAGATTCTGCCGCTCATTGAAGCCCAGGAAGAACTGCGCCGCCTGGTGGGCAAGGAAAAAATGCCCTTCACCCCCAAGGAAGTAAATTCTGAATTGCAGGCCCGGGTGATGGAGCTGGCCGCTTCCCGTTTGGATGAAGCCTTGCGCGTACCGGAAAAAATGCCCCGGCGCGCGGCCAAAAGCGCGGTGAAGCAGGCTGTGGCCGCTGAGCTGGCCGCTGACCCCAAATATGCCGATGACCCGACCGCCCTGGCGGAAGCGGAAGGCATTTTTGACGATCTGGAAAAAAACATCGTCCGGCAGCGCATCCTCAAGGAAGGCCGCCGCATTGACGGGCGCGATGTGAAAACCGTGCGCCCCATCAAGATTGAAGTGGGCGTGCTGCCGCGCACCCATGGTTCGGCCCTGTTTGCGCGCGGTGAAACGAAATCCCTGGTGGTAACCACCCTGGGCAGCACCGGCGATGAACAGCGCATGGACTCCTTAAGCGGAGACGTGACCAAGCGCTTCCTGATGCATTACAACTTCTCGCCCTTCTCTGTGGGCGAAGTCAAGCCTGTGCGCGTGTCCCGCCGTGAAGTCGGGCATGGCGCCCTGGCCGATAAAGCCCTGTCCGCCATTTTACCGGCTGCGGAGGCATTTCCGTTCACCCTGCGGGTGGTGGCCGAAACTTTGGAATCCAACGGCTCGTCCAGCATGGCCGCTGTTTGCGGCGGCTGTCTGTCGCTTATGGATGCCGGGGTGCCCATCAAGGAACCGGTGGCCGGTGTGGCCATGGGCCTGATTAAAGAAGGCGACGAGTATATCGTGCTCACCGATATTCTCGGCGATGAAGATGCCCTGGGCGATATGGACTTTAAAATCGCGGGCACGGCTGAAGGCGTGACTGCGGTGCAAATGGATATCAAGATTACCGGGATTCCCACCGATGTAATGGCCAGAGCCATGCAGCAGGCCAAAGAAGGCCGCCTGCATATTCTCAATGAAATGCTCAAGGCCCTGCCGTCTTCCCGACCGGAATTGTCCCGCTATGCCCCGCAGCACGACACCGTGGAAGTCAATCCGGAGATTATCCGCCTGATCATCGGCCCCGGCGGCAAGAACATCAAGGCCATTACCGCGGCCACCGGCGCCAGCATTGATATTGACGACTCCGGGATCATCTCCATTTTTGCGCCCACATCCGAGGCCATGGAGCAGGCCCGGCAGATGGTTCAGTATTATGACCAGCGGGCCGAGGTCGGCAAAAACTATGTGGGTAAAGTGCGCAAGATTCTGGAAATCGGCGCAATTGTGGAAATTCTGCCAAACCTGGAAGCCCTGGTGCATATTTCACAGCTCGATACCTCCAGAGTGGCGGAAACCGGCGATGTGGCTCAGCTTGGCCAGGACATGACCGTCAAGGTCATTGAAGTCAACGGCGACCGCATCCGGGCCAGCCGCAAGGCCGTGCTCCTTGAAGAGCAAGGCATTGAATGGAAACCCGAAGACACGGCCAGACCTTCCGGCAATCGTGACCGCGATCGTGGCGGTCGCGACCGTGACCGGGGCCGTGATCGCGACCGGGGTGACCGGGGCCGCGATCGGCGCTAGAATATAACGAACGATTAACGTTGAAATAAACCCCGGCGTGGTTAAAACTCCGGGGTTTTTTCACGACAAATCAGCGCGGCCCGGGCAGGCCGTCAGGGTTAAATGCCTGGCGCTGTCCGCAAGCCACGCATATGCGTGCCTCGGCAAATACTTTACAGTGCTGCTGCTTTCTTGGTATATTGGCAAACATGGAAATTAGCCCGCCGGGGCTGTATTCGCAGAATCAACAACAGGAGGTCCCGGCATGAAATCCGCTTTGTTTACATCCACTATTTTTGATGACCCAGGGGCCGTTGCTGCTGAATTGACCGCTAATTTGGCGGAGCTTTCACCCAAGCCCGTGCTGGGCATTTTATTTTGTGATTCACAGGTGGACGGCCCTGGCCTGGCGGCGGCGCTCAAAGGCAAAGTCTCTTTTCCGCTGGTGGGGGGCACCTCGTTGTCATTTCCCTTTGCCCGGACGGATGGCGCGGAAATGAGCGCTGCCCTGCTGGTGATCAATAACCCGGACCTCAAGGTCGGCCTGGCCGTGTCCGAGCCCCTGGACGCCGGGCGGGCCGAAGAGCAGATGCGCGCGGTTTATGAAGAGGCCGTTGCCGAACTTGGCGAGACCCCGGCAGTGCTCATGCCCTTTGCGCCGCTCATGCCCGGCGTGAACACCAATGCTTTTATTTCTCAATTATTCAAGCTCGCAGGCAATGTGCCGGTATTTGGCGGGGTCAGCACCAGTGATCTGATTTCCACCTCGGCGGCTGTGTTTGCGCAAGATGAGGCCCACAGCGACCGCCTGGCGGTGCTGGCCCTGGGTGGCGGCATTAAGCCGGTGTTGGCCGCGCGCAACCTGGTGACGCGGATGTCTGATTATTCGCCCACCGTGACCGACTCGCAGGGCGGGCACGTGCGCCGGGTGGATGATATGAGCTTGTGCGATTATTTGCGCCATTTGGGAATTAACCCCGAGGACCGCA
>CAZNBK010000016.1:0-334 GCA_964571105.1 uncultured Desulfovibrionaceae bacterium | reverse complement strand
TGGACGCCCTGATGCAATACGGCCCCATTCCCGTGCAAGTGCGTGTGCCCGGTCGCGACGACAATGAAGTGCCTGAAGTGCGCTGTATCAGTTTCACCAACGTGGCCGAGGGCAGCGCCATGTTTTCCGGGGATATTCCCGTGGGGGCCCGCCTGTCGGTCAGCCTGCTGAGTCCGGAAGATGTGGCTGCTTCGGCTAGGGACTGCCTGAAATCTTTGCGGGCCGGGATGGCTGAAAACCCCGGCTGCGAGTATAGCGCGGTCATTGTGGTCTCGTGTGTGGCCCGTTATTTTGTGCTGGCCGGAGGCGACAACAGCGAGCGGGCGGTGATTAC
>CAZNBK010000015.1:10367-16608 GCA_964571105.1 uncultured Desulfovibrionaceae bacterium | reverse complement strand
GTTTCCTCCCCCAGTCGGCTATCCGAACAGGAGCCGGGGCAGGTAGAGAGCGATTTCCGGGAAAACCATGACCAGGATCAGAGCGATCAGTTGCAGGAACAAGAAGGGGATGATCGCCAGATAAATATCCTTGATGGAAATATCCGGCGGGGCCACGGCCTTCATATAGAACAGGTTCAGGCCGTAAGGCGGGGTCAGATAGGCCATTTGCATGTTCAGGACGTAGAGAATGCCGAACCAGACCAGATCAAACTCCAGGGCTTTGACGATGGGCAGGTAAATGGGCATGCACAGGAACAGAATGGCGATGTCATCGAGGAACATGCCCAAAACGAAGAAACTCAGCTGCATGATAATCAGGATGGTCCAGGGCGAAGCCCCGATATCCAGCACCAGCTGCCGGATCATGCTGGTGGCGCCGAGTCCGGTGTAAGTTTTGCTGAACAGAATGGCGCAGATGGTGATGTAACCCACAAAACCGGTGATGCGCATGGTTTGGCGGCAGGTTTCCACCAGTACTTTTTTACTTAAGCGCAGGTGCACAGCCGCGCAGATGATCGAAAACCCCGCGCCCATGGCTGCGGCTTCCGTGGGTGAAGCCACGCCGAAGAATATCGCGCCCATGATGCTGAAAACCAGCAGGCCGGGCATGATCATGTACCGCAGGGAAATGATCTTTTCCTTCCAGGTCGGTCGTTGATCCAGAGGCAGCGCCGGGCCGTCCTCCGGTCGGAACAGGCAGCGGAGCAAGATGAAAGCCATATAAATACCGGCCAGCATCAGACCGGGCACTACTCCGGCGGCGAACAGACGCCCCACCGAGGCATCGCTCAAAAAACCGTACATAATCATCATCATGCTGGGAGGGATGAGGAAACCCAAGGCCCCGCCGGACATAACCGTGCCCAGGGTCAAGCGCTTGTTATAACCGCGCGCGATCATGGCCGGCACCACCAGCACGCCCAACGAGAGCACCGTTGGCCCGGACAACCCAATCATGGCCGCGATAAATGCGCAGATGACCACGGTTCCGGCGCCCAGCGCGCCGCGCACCCCCCCGGCCCATTTGTAAATCGTATCAAAGAGATCGCCAGCGATACCGGCATAATGGAGCATGAAGCCCATGAAAATAAACAACGGCACCGCTGTGAGAATGATATTGCCGGAAACGTCCATGAGCGCGAAATATAAAACGTTCAGGGCGTGCGGTCCCCAGAGAATCAGGGTGGTCAGCGCGCCCACCGTGCCCAGGCAGAAGGTCACGGGCAAGCCGATGAGCATGAGCGCCAGCATGGATAAAAACATTATCAGGGTTAATTCAATGGGACTCATGACATTTCCTCCCCTTTAAGCGCAAACCATAAAAATTTGACGATTTCTGAAATGAACTGCAAGAGGAGCAGCCAGGTGCCCAGGGCCAGTACCGTGCGCCAGTGATAAAGCGGCTGCGAAAGCACGGTATTGGACACTTCTCGAACCTCCCAGGATTCAATGGCATACAAGGTGGTCTGCTGAGCCAGGATGATGCAGAAACTCAAGGTCAGGATATAGGCGGAGGCATCCACCCAGGCCTTGGTGCGCGGTTTCCAGCGGCTGCTGAGCGCGTCCATGCACACCTGGGCCTTGTGCAAAACCGAAGGCGCGCCGGACCAGATAATATACACGCCGAACATCATCCCCAGGGCGTCCATGGCCCAGGTGGTCGGGCTGCCAAAAAAACGCCGGGAAATAACTTCATAGAAGACCACGCCGATCATGGGCAAAATCAGGAAAGAACCTATTCTTTCGATCCAGTCGCTGATGGCGTCTATGAAGCGGACATAGCCGAGGATAATGCGTTTCATGCTTTCGTCTCCTCAAAGGCTTAAACCGGGCGGTCCGGGAAAATCCGCAGCCGGATAGGTTCATATGGCGGCGCCCGGCTCGGGAAGATCAGGTTTCCCGGGCCGGGCGGGGAAGGTTTGCGCTTTACAGCCGACCGCTCAGCTTGGCTGCGTTTTCAATGATCTTGACTGCGGCGGCATTGGCGGAACTGCGCGAGGCTTCTTCGTCCCACACGGCCTTGGCGGCTTCAGTCATGACTTTAATGTCCGCATCGGGCATTACGGTCACACCTTTGAATGTTTCGTTTTTGATGTCTTCATAGGCGGACACGCACATGAGGTAGTGGTGCCAGCGCATTTTATCCGTGGCCAGCTTGATGATGGTCTGGAGGTCTTCGGGCAGGGACTCCCAAAGTTTGAGATTCATGATCACATGGTCAACCAGGGGGTTGGTGATCGGGGTTTCCAGCAAATAAGGAGCCACTTCATAGAACTTGTTCAGCTTGTATTCAAAGGCCGCGCCATAGAGCACGCCGTCAATCTGACCGGTGGACATGCCCAGATAGAGGTCTTCCGGAGGCATGTTCACAGTGTTTACGCCCAGGGAAAGCAGCATTTTGGCCGAACCGCCCAGAGCGCGAATCTTCATGGTCCGCAGGTCATCCAGGCTGTTGACCGGCTCCTTGGTCAAAACCTGGTGGGGCACTGCCCACATGGAAGTCAGATATTTCACGCCGTGCTTGGCGTATTCATCTTCGATAATCTTCTGCATGCCCAGATTGTCAAAGATCATCTGCGCTTCCTGGGGAGAAGACCAGGCCAGGGGCATGCCGGTTTCAATATTGCCGATGGTCAGCTCGGAATAATAAGCACCCACGCCGTTGGCGAAATCCACGGTGCCCGAGCCCACGGCCTTGAGCATGTTGCCGGTGGCCACAAGTTCGCCGCCGGAAAAAACCTGGATTTTTATCCGGCCATTGGAAGCTTTTTCCACATCCTTGGCAAAGGTTTCCATGTAACCCATCAATGACGGAGGATGCAGGGTCTGGAGTTTAAACTGATACACCTTATCCTCGGCCTGGGCGCTGCCGCCCGGAACCAGACAAAAACAAAACACTGTTGCGATCAACAGGGCCGTAATCTTTTTCATGGTATTGCTCCTCGCGTTTTGGTTAAGCTCACAATTTTTTCCGCCGCATTTTTTCCGCGCCCGCCCATTGGGGCATTTCGTCAGTATGCACAGCCTGAAAGCTGAAATGCGCTATTGCTGGGGAAAATAGTCTTCGCAATTGCCTTCGCGGTATACGTCCAGGGTCGAACAGTGGATCATGCCGCCGAAGCGGTACACCTTTTCGTAAGCCACGGGCACGACTTCAAAGCCCAACTTGTTGAGCTGCTCCATGTAGGCGGTTTCTTTGTCGCTGATGCACACTGTTTTGGGGTCCAGAGACAGCGTGTTGGTAGAAATCCAGTTGGGGCCGTCCATGCCGCGCCCTTGCGGGGTGCTGCTCATGGTGATTTTGTCGGTCCAGTGATAAACCGGGTTTACGGCTTCCACAATTTCCCAGTCGTTCTTTCTGAACAACTCCAGGATGTCCTGGCTGTAAATGGGTTTTTTATTGGCAATGGCGCACAGGCCGGGGCGCAGCAGTGTAAAGCCGCAGTCAATGTGCCAGGGGTGATAGTAAGGCACATGCGATGTATCCAGAATAATGGGATGCACCCTGACCCCGCGGGTTCTTAAGTAACGGGTGATCCACTCCATGCCGATGCGGTTGGTTACCGAGGAGCACAGCCAGAAGATATCTTTTCCGGCCCGGCAGGCATCGGCGGCGTCCCACATGGGCTCCTTGTCTGTGAGGTGGAAATCCCAGCTCAGCAGCTTCTTATATTTGGTTTCATCATCCCAGTTATATTCAAAATCCCAGAAATAATTATACACGTAGGACTCGTCGGTCATGCGCGGCTTGGGCGCAGCGGTCCACAAAAAGTCCGGGTCTTCCTTGATCCATTGCTCAAACAGCGGGCGCATGCTGATGTACTCGAAGAACCTGGCCCGGCGGCTGCCCGGGGCTTCCATGATCTCATTGCCCACGGGCAGAAACATATCGCGGGGGTTGTTCACGCCCTGGGCGTTGACCTGGGCCCAGTCGGGGGTGGCGTAGCCGCGGTCGTCATTAAGCGCGGGATGAGCAAAAACCCGGTGCACGGTGACTCCTCGTTTTTCCAACATCTTGATAAACTCGGCCTGCTGCTCGTTGGCCGCATCAATATCTTCCTGCGGATAGTGATACGAATAGCCAAGCCCCACGCCGCCGCCCGCGCAGTTATACATCCACCCCGGCTCCGGCGCGGCAATGGCTGAGCCTTCCGGTCTGCCGACCACAATTCTTTTCAACGGGTCCCATTCATTCCAGCAGTTAACTATTTTTGCCATAGCCATGTACCTCCGCGTACAAAGTGTTTATTTTTTGACAGATTGAATTCCGATCATGCAGTGACGGAATACTGTGGGCAGTTGCCCTTGCTTACGGTGTATCTTGACTTGAACCGGGGTGATAAGTGTAATACGGTAGGTAACTGTAAAACATGCACATGACGCGGCATAATGGGGTTAGAGCATTTTAACCTCGAAATTATGTATTAAGCCAAAATACTCTGGCGGTGCGAAAAGGCTCTAATAGAAAAGTCCCGTCCAGCATGCGAAGATACCGAGACGCATTATTGCCCGGCTGGAGCATTTAGCACTTGAAAAAGTCTGATCGGCAAAGGCTCCGGCGGCGAGAAACAACGTGCCGTACCGCCCGCGACAGACTACGCCAATGCAGGCGGCGCAGAATCCTTCGGATTTTGTAGTGTTTATTTGTGAATAAACACCGGCAACGGCCTTGAGCCGGGAAATCTCCCGCCTCAGGAGTGTAAGAATGGATAATAATGGCCCCGGCCCCGAGGCTGTCCGTGTGCAACTGGAAAAAATTTTGCACAGCGACGGCTTTTTAAGCAGTGAAAAACTGAGCCGGTTTCTGCGCTATATAGTGGAAGAAACACTGGCCGGGCACGCCGAACAGTTAAAAGCCTATACTCTGGCCGTGGAGGTTTTTGACCGCGACCAGGATTTCGACCCCCAATCCAACCCGGCCATCCGCGTAGAGGCCGGACGCCTGCGCAACAAGCTGGACAATTACTATATCCGCTTCCCCAACGATCCGGTGCGCATCGATATGCCCAAAGGCACCTACGTACCGACCTTTTCCCTAGCAAATATTACGGATTCGGCTTTGAACAGCCCCGACAGCGCCTCCACTCTGCCCGATTTCGCGCAGCGACCCACCATTGCCGTGCTGCCGTTTGTAAACAGCGGCGACGACAACCGCGTGGCCTACCTCATCGACGGGCTGGTTGAAGAAATTACCATTGCCCTGACCAGGTTTCAGGAGCTTACCGTCATCAACGCGCACAGCGGAAACAATGACGACATCGCCCGCCAGGATGTCTACGCCCTGGGGCGGCGGCTGGGGGCGCGGTTCATACTGCGCGGCAGCGCCCAGGTCAGCACCGACGTCATCCGGCTACGGGTGACTTTAAGCGACTCAATCACCCGCACCATCCTCTGGGCGGAAAAATTCGACGGCGTGCTCACCGCTGCCGAACTGTTCAATATTCAGGATCAGATTACGGAAAAGGTCGTTGCCCGGCTGGCGGACAGTTTCGGCTTTATCACCAGAACTCTGGTGCGGGAAAATTGCAACAAGCGCACTGACGACCTGGATGTCTATGAGGCCATTCTGCGCTATCATCACTGGGTGGCCTCACTTTCGCCCAACCGCTCGCGCAGCGCCATTGACGCCCTGGAGCGGGCCGTAGAGCTGCAACCCGATTATGCCGTGGCCAAGGCCATGCTGGCCGACCTGTACGCCGCTGATTACCAGTGGGGCTACAGCCTTGACGACAACAGACTGGAGCTGTCCCGCACGCTGGCCAACCAGGCCGTGGACCTGGACGCCAACTGCCAGCACGCCCACTGGGCCAAGGCTTACAACTTTTTTCTCCGCCGCGAGGAAGAGCAGTTTCTGCATGCGGCCATGCAGGCGGTCAACCTGAATCCGTCCAATACGGATATTATCGGCGTGGTGGGCATGAAAATGATCATGATCGGCCACTATGAACAAGGCGTGGCCCTGGCCGAACGAGCCAAGGAACTAAACCCATATCATCCGGGCTGGTATAGCGCGACCAACTATATCATCAATTATCTGCAAGGAGATTATGAGGCCGCCCTGGACGATGCCCGGCGCATCAATACGCCGGATTTTTACTGGGGCCCGCTTTTGCGCGTGGCGGTTTTGGGCAAGCTCAACCGCCGCGAAGAAGCCGCCCAGCAAACGGAAGAACTTTTAAGCTCCTGCCCCCAGTTCAAA
>CAZNBK010000015.1:7127-10357 GCA_964571105.1 uncultured Desulfovibrionaceae bacterium | reverse complement strand
GCTGCTGCTCACGGTCCTGTTCAGGCGCAGTTCAGTGGAAGCCATTCTAGACGGCCTCAACCGGGCGGGCCTGAAATTGGACAAAACCGGGTAGACGCATCCCTTCGCTTGGTATATATTTGTATAGTTGATATTTTATCGTACGCTATATCTCTGATCCGGAATACCAACCCTCTTATCCACAGGAGACAAATATTATGAAAACGCTGGCCGTGCTGGTAGGCAGCTTGCAAAAAAACTCCATGAACAAGGCCCTGGCCGAGAATCTGGCCCGCATCGGCAAAGATTTGTTTGAATTCAAATTTGCCGATCTGGGCAACGTGCCCATGTTCAACCAGGACCTGGAAGCCGCCGTGCCCGGCGGGGTTACCGCGCTCAAAGAAGCGGTCAAGGCTGCCGATGCGGTGCTCCTGGTTACGCCGGAATATAACCGCTCCATCCCGCCGGTGATGAAAAATGCCCTGGACTGGGGCAGTCGCCCGCCCGGCCAGAGCTGCTGGTCAGGCAAGCCCGTGGCCATTGCCGGTCTCGCCCCCGGCGGCGTCGGCACGGCTGCATCCCAATCACAGCTGCGCAGTCTGGTGGTCACTCTGGCCATGGTTCCGCTGGGACAGCCGGAAATTTATTTGCAAAACTCCGAAGGCTTTTTTGACGGCAACGGCAAAATTGCTGCGGAACGCACCGAGGCATTCTTGCGCAGCTTCCTGGAAATGTTCAACGCCTGGATCGATACGCACAAAAGCTGAGCATTCTGCGTGTCCCGGGCCTGACCATTTTTTGAAGAAAAAACGCGCCGGTGAAATCACCGGCGCGTTTTGATTTTAAAGGCAATTCAACAGCTTTATACTGTGATATCCACACTGATTTTGGCAGCTTCTACCGTGGAAGAGACTGCTTCGGCCCCTGCTTCTGCGCTCGAGCCGCCGTCAACAACCGGAGCCGATCCGACGGTCGGCAGGGGCGCAGCCGCTGCTGACACCTGCGAGGCCGACAAAACCGCTTCCGGGGCGGCGGTGTTGGCCGCCGGGGCATCCGTTGGCAATGTGATGCCTGCGGCTTCGGCCAGTTGCTCTTCCTGCTCGCGGCGCTCCTGTTTCATGCGCGCGGCGGATTCCTGCATCAACTGCTCTTCATTAATCTGCTGGATACGGCGCCTGTAGTGGGCGGAACTCTGCGCTTCGCCGGGATTAAAAGTACCGCTGACATTGATGCCGCCGAATTCATCCAAAATTTTGGTCATGCTGCTCTGCTGAGCAGAAGCAATCTGCCTGTCCGCCTTGAAGGCATTGAGCGCGGCTGCCACATAGCGGGATTCTTCCTTGTCTTTGCGCACAAAGTTGCGATCCATGGGGTTGGACGAATTGGAGGCAACCACGGTGGAGCGTTCCGTCGCGATTGCGGCGGCCAAACTATCTTTGCCGCTCAAAAACTCCTGCCCCGGATCGGGAATAAGTTCCTCGCCCTTTTTCCTGGCCAGCAACTGTTCCATATCCAATGCGGACATAATACTCTGCAAACTATCACTGATACCTGAGATCGGCATGATGGTTCTCCCGGCAACGCTATGTTTTCCCGCCGCTATTTCTCCAATAATCCTATCGGCAGATTGCCTGCCGCCTTTAGTCTGAAATAACCGCCTCATAAGCAGGCGGTTGTGCACCCTCGCCGTTCCCTCAAATTTTCCATGATCGCACGATTTATTGTCGTTTTAGCCCCTGCGGCCTTATCTTTTTTTCGCAGATAACCGTACGCGCACAGAAAAATATTTAGCAGGACGTTTTGACACCGATATAATCGTGCCTATATAAAAAAATGAGTATCGGGTTTACTCAAAAAAATCAGCGCAAGGCGGGGGGCAATTGCGAAGATTACCTGGGAATGTAGTTTTTTATAACACCTGGGGTGACGCAACAGAGGTTCTGCCGCCATGTGGAAAAAACTAAGTTTAAAATGTAAGTTCACCGTGGGTGTGGCCGTGGTCTTTATAGTCACGGCAATCAGTGCATTTCTTTTTTTACTCACGCTTTCCTCATTATCCGCCAACACATACAAACTGGATGCCGCTTCGCAATTGAACCAGTCCGTAGTTAAACGCGAAGTGCAGCATTTACAGTGGGCCAACTCGCTGCTCAACTACATCGTCGGTAGCGGCGGCCAGGAGTTGACCATTGCCAAAGACCCAACTGAATGCGGCTTTGGCAAGTGGTATTACAGCTCGGAAAAAGACGCGGCCATTGCCATGTTCCCCAACACAAGCGCAAGTTTTGCGGCCATTGAACAGCCCCATAATATCCTGCATGCCAGTGCCGCAGAAATTGAAAACCTCATAAAATCAGGGCAATACGAACAGGCCCGGCGCATTTTTCAGGAGACCACCCTTCAGGCCCTAACTTCCGTGCAGGAGCAGTTCAACGCCATTTCCGGACAGTTGGAAACCGACATGGCGGGCGAGCGCAGTTTCTTTGACGGGCAAGTCGCAGGGGCGCGGCTTATCGCCATCATGCTTGGCGTGGTGGGATGCCTGGCCGTGCTGGCCCTCGGCCTGGTGCTGTTCACCCACATCCTCAGGCCCGTGCAGACCCTGTCCGATTATTCCAAAAAGTGCGTGTCCGGACATCGCGACCCGCTGAACTTGCAGCGCGATGACGAACTGGGGCTGCTGGCAAACAATATGTCGGCAATGGTTTCGCACCTGAATCGCGAACTGGCTTTCTCGCAGGGCATTTTGCGCGGTATTTCCGTGGCCTGCGCCGTTTACTCCGACGAGAACAAAATCGTTTACATCAACCAGCATATGCTGGACATCATGGAGCGCGACGGCAAACCAGAAGACTTCCAGGGCATGTCCTCCGGAGAATTGATTTGGGGCGATGCGCGCCAATGAAGCCGCCACCGAGCGACAGGACTTCACCACCCATAAGGGCAACCTCCGGCATATCATCAATTCTTCCGCGCCGTTTCACGACCACGACGGCAATACCCTGGGCTCGCTGTCCATTTGGATTGATGTGACCGACTCCGTGGAAAAACAACATGCCATTGAAAGCACAAACCAGCGTATTGCCGAGGTCGCGGCCTCGGCCATGCAGGTGGCCGACAGCGTTTCCCAGGCCAGCCAGGAAATTGCCACCCAGGTGGAGCAGTCCAGCAGCGGCGCAGCCGAGCAGCGCGACCGCACCCAGGAAACAGCCACGGCCATGACCGAAATGAACGCCACGGTCGCCGAGGTG